>DATLZC010000133.1:0-3769 GCA_035574215.1 Dehalococcoidia bacterium
GATGGCGAACCAGCTCGGCAAGCGATTCCAGTGCGAGAAGTGCGGCACCGAGGTGCTGTGCATCAAGCCAGGCGATGGCGAAGTCGAGTGCTGTGGCGTGCCCATGCAGCTCATGCAGCCCAAGGTGCTTCCGTCGGCCGATTAGCCAGCGCCCGCGACCCGCACGGGTCCATTTCCGGCAGCCGCTCACCCCGCGCGAGCGGCTGTTGTCTTTCCTGAAGGCCCATGCTCTTCGTCAACGCCCGCGCGCTCACCTTCGACCCAGCCCGCCCGCGGGCGCGCGCCCTCCGGGTCCACGAGGGACGCATCGTCGCCGTGGGCGATGACCTCGCGCGGGAGTCGGGCGAGCCCGCGTTCGACTGCCGGGGGCTCACGCTCGTCCCGGCGTTCGTCGACGCTCACATGCACCTGCTCGCGACTGCGGCGGCGCTCCGATCGGTGGATTGCACCCCCGCGAAGGTGCGCTCCATCGGCGAGATCCAGGCCGCTATCTGGACCCGCGCGCGCTCGACGCCGAAGGGCGCCTGGATCCGGGCGTACGGCTACGATGAATCGCGTCTCGCCGAACGGCGCCATCCCACGCGGCGCGACCTCGACCTGGCCACGCGCGATCATCCGGTCCGGCTGCTCCACCGGAGTGGCCACGCCTGTGTCCTGAACTCCCGCGCTCTCGAGCTCGCGGGCATCCGCATCGACACGGAGGAGCCCCCGGGAGGCGTGATCGACCGCGAGCTGGACACGGGCGAGCCCTCGGGCCTGCTCATCGACATGAACGAGGTCGTCGAGCGGGTCGTGCCGCCCTTCGCGTTCGAGGAGCTGGCGGGCGCGGTGCGGGAGCTCTGCGCGCGGCTCGTGAGCGAGGGCGTGGGGGCGGTTGTCGACGCCACCCACACCAACGGGCGCGATGCCTGGAGCCTGTTCGAAGAGCTGGAGGAGGCCGGCGCGTTGACCCTTCCCGTGGTCGTCTTCGAGGGCGCCGAGCGGCTCGGAGAGCTGCCGGAGCGCTCGCCCGGCGGCCGGCTCCGGCGGGGCGCCGTGAAGGTCATGGTGCGCGAGGCCGGCGGGCTGTGGCCCGGCCCGTCGAGGATTGGCGAGCTCGTGCGCGAGGCCCACGTTCGGGGCCGTCAGGTGGCGGTCCACGCCATCGAGGAGCCCGCCGTCCGGGCCGCCATCGACGCCATCGAGGGGGCGCTCGCCGAGCTGCCGCGCGCCGACCACCGCCACCGCATCGAGCATGCGGGCGTCGTGCCCGCGGACCTCCGCGCACGGGCCGCGCGCGCAGGGATCGCGGTGGTGACGCAGCCCGCGTTCCTGTGGCACAGCGGCGACCGCTACCTCGATACCGTGGCGCCGGAAGCGTTGCGCGACCTGTATCCCGTGGGCCGGCTGCATCGTGACGGCGTAAGGGTGGCTTTCAGCTCAGACGCGCCCGTCGTTCCGCCGCGGCCGGTGGAGGCGGTCATGGCGGCGGTCCGCCGGCGGAGCGAATCGGGCGAAAGCATCGGGCCCGAGGACGCCGTCGACGTCGAAATGGCGCTCCGGATGCATACCGCGGACGCCGCGTGGGCCTCGTGGCTGGAGCGCGAGCGAGGGAGCCTGCGTCCCGGGCTGCGGGCCGACTTCGCGTTGCTGTCGGGCCTCGCCGAGGGTCCGGACGGGGCTCTCGTGGTGACGGACGACCTGCGGGTCGAGGCGACGGTGCTGGGCGGCGAGCTGGCGTGGGTCCGCCCCGGCGGTGTCGTTGACACCGAATCTGGGGCGTTCATATAATGCCCAACGCTGACGGGGACCGATTATCACTCGAAGCGCTGGTTCTGAGAGGAGGAGAGGCCCGGTTGGCCGAAGTCATCGTCGGCGAGCACGAGTCGTTCGAAGCCGCGCTGAAGCGGTTCAATAAGAAGGTGCAAGCGGACGGCATCCTGGTGGAGGCGCGCCGCCGCGAGCACTACGAGAAGCCCAGCGTCAAGCGCAAGAAGAAAGAAGCCGCACGGAAGCGGAAGGCCCGCAAGGCCGCCCTGGCAGCCCAGCGCTAGCGCCCGCCGCAAGGCGGGTTTTTCACCGCCTGCATGAGCCTGAAGGAACGCCTGAATCAGGACCTCCGGGACGCGATGCGCGCCGGCGACACGCGCCGTCGCGACGTCCTGCGATACCTGCTCGCCGCCGTCCACAACGCCGAGATCGACGCAGGCCATGCGCTCGACGACGCCGGCGTGATCGCCGTCATTCAGCGCCAGGTGAAGCAGCGCCGCGACAGCATCGAGGAGTACCGGAAGGGCGGGCGCCAGGACCTCGTCGACAAGGAGGAGGCGGAGGCGGCGATCCTGCAGAGCTATCTCCCAGCGCAGATGTCGCGCGAGGAGGTGGTCGAGGCGGCGCGCGCGGCCATCGAGGAGCTGGGCGCCCGCGGACCCGCGGACAAGGGCAAGGTCATGCCCGTGCTCATCGAGCGGCTCCGGGGCCGCGCCGAGGGCCGGCTGATCAACGACGTCGTCACCGAGCTGCTGGCGCAGCGCTGACGACGCGCGCACGGAGGGCGCGCCGGTGAAGCTTCCGTTCCCCCTCCAGGATGGCGAGCAGGTGCTGCTGGTCTGCCGGCGGCACTGGTTCTTCCTCTATCCGAGGCTCGTACTGCTCATCCTGGCGGGCGTCGCGCCCGTCGTCGCGCTCATCGCCGGTCTCGTGGCCTTCGACGCCTTCGAGGGAACCGTCCGCAACGCGGCGCTCATCGGCTCGGCCCTGTGGCTCCTGCTGTGGGGCGTACGCGCCTATCTTTTCAAATATCGCTACGACCATGACATCTGGGTCGTCACCAACCAGCGCATCATCGACTGCGTCCGGACGCTACCCTGGAACCTCCGCATGACCTCGGCCGACCTCATCGACATCGTCGACACGTCGGTCAACCGCTCGGGCATCCTGCGCACGCTGTTCGACTACGGCGATATCGAGTGCGAGACGGCGGGGGAACGCCACAACCTCTCGCTCGCCGCCATTCCACGCCCGCGGGAAACGCACGCCATCATCGACCGCGAGCGAGACCGCGAGCGGCGGGCGACGTACGGCCAGCAGGCGCCGGCGTCGGGAACGCCGCCCACCAGCGCCCACTGAAGCCGTCGCTCACGGGAAATCGAACGGGTCGAAGGGCTCGGGCGGCGGCCGGTACGCCGGGGCGCGAGGCTCGCGTTTGAACACCCAGACCAGCAGCAAACCCGCAAGAAAGCCGCCGATGTGGGCGAACCACGCGACGCCGCCCGACTGCGCCGTCTCGGCCAGGGCGTAGTATCCGTACACGAGCTGCATGAGAAACCAGGAGCCGATGAGGACCCAGGCGGGGATGGGCCAGACTCCGATGTACGGAAACGGTAAAAGGACCCCGACCGTGGCCCGCGGGAAGAGCACCAGATACGCCGCCATCACGCCCGAGATGGCGCCGCTCGCGCCGACGGACGGGATGAGGTCGTTCACGTTCATGAAGGCGTGGGTAAGGCCGGCGAAGATGCCCACGAGCAGGTAGAAGATGGCGTACCCGATGTGCCCCATCCGGTCCTCGACGTTGTCCCCGAAAATCCACAGGAAGAGCATGTTCCCCAGGATGTGCGCCCAGCCCGCATGGATGAACATCGACGTGAGCACCGTCGCCAGCGTGTGCGTGTCGCTGTCGTTGCAGATGGCTTGGAACTCGGCCACCCGGTCACGTGGAATCGTGACGTCGAGCCCGAGGACGGTGTTGAGGCAGGCGGGCGTCTGACCCCAGTCGGCGATGAAGCGG
>DATLZC010000134.1:0-2613 GCA_035574215.1 Dehalococcoidia bacterium
GCGGCGGCGGCCGCGGCGTCGTCGAGCGGGGGAATGGGCGGCGGCGCGAACATCAGTAGTCGATCCCCGCGAGGGCGGTGATGCCCTTCTGGTACGGATGCTTGACCTCGCGCATCTCGGTGACGGTGTCGGCGAAATCGATGAGGGCGGCGGGCGCGTCCCGCCCCGTGATGATGACGCTCACGTGCTCGGGGCGGCGCCGCAGCGCGTCGATGACGTCGTCGAGCGGCAGCCAGCCGTAGATGAGCGGATACGTGAACTCGTCGAGCACCACGAGGTCGTAGTCGCCGGAAGCGATGCGCTCCCTCGCCCGTTCCCAGAGTTCGCGGGCGAGGGCCTTGTCGCGCTCGATGTCCTTCGAGAGCCAGGTGAATCCACCGCCCAGGGGGATGATCTCGATGCCGATCTTCTTGGCGGCGCGGTGCTCGCCGTAGTTGCTGGTCGCGGTCTTGATGAACTGGAGCATGCAGACGCGCAGGCCCCGTCCCCAGGCGCGGAACATCACCCCCAGCGCGGCGGTGGTCTTGCCCTTTCCGTCTCCCGTGTTCACCAGCACCAGCGATTTCGGTTTCTTCGGCTTCGGTTCGCTCACGGCGCTTCCTTTCTGTAGCCCGGCGTCGGCACGACCGCGGGGCGTCCCGTCTGCGGATGACGCAGCACCGCCGACCGGGCCCCGTAGACATCGGCGACCAGCGCTTCCGTGACCACCGACGCCGGGTCGCCTTCGGCGACGATGCGCCCGTCGTGCAGCACGGCGATGCGGTCGGCGTAGGCCGCGGCCAGCGTGAGGTCGTGGACCACGGCGAGCGCGGCCAGCCCTTCCTCGGCGCACAGCCGCCGCACGAGGTCGAACGACGCGATGACGTGCGCGAGGTCGAGGTGCGCGGTCGATTCGTCGAGGAGGAGGAGGCGGGGCTCCTGAGCCAGCGCGCGGGCCAGGAGGACGCGCTGGCGCTCGCCGCCCGAGAGCGTCTCCACGGGGCGGTCGGCGAGGTCCGCGCAGCCGGCGGCCTCCATGGCGCGCCGGGTGGCGTCGAGGTGCGCGGGGCCCTCGTCCTCCAGAAAGCCCAGGAGCGGCGTGCGCCCCATCAGCGCCACCTGGAAGGCGGTGAACCCGTCGGGAAGCTGGTGGCCCTGCGGCACGACGGCGACGACGCGTGCGATCTGGCGCCGGGACATCCGGGCGATGTCGGCCTCCCCCAGGAAGATGCGGCCCGCCGCCAGGGGCGTGACCCGGGTGATGGCGCGCAACAGCGTCGTCTTACCGGACCCGTTAGGTCCGACCAGCGCCACGAGCTCGCCGGGCCGGACCTCGAGGGAGACGCCGCGAAGGACGGGCCGGCCGGGGTACCCCGCGTGGATGTGGCGGACGCTAAGCACTGGTCTGCCCTCGCTGCAGCCGTAGGAGCGCCAGGAAGAACGGCGCGCCGACCAGGGACGTGATGACGCCCACGGGGATTTCGCGCGGGTCGAGCGCGGTCCGGGCCAGGAGGTCCGCGAGGATGAGGAAGGCCGCTCCGAGCACGGCCGACATGGGAAGCAGCCGCCGGTAGTCGGGTCCCCACACCAGGCGGGCGGCGTGGGGCACGATGAGCCCAACGAAGCCGATAAGCCCGGAGACGGAGACGGCGGCCGCGGCGGCGAGCGACGCCAGCGCGAGCAGCGCGAGCTTCACCCGCTCGACGGGCACGCCGAGCTGGGCGGCCTGCTCTTCGTCGGTCTGGAGCACGTTGATGAGCCGGCCGAAGGGCAGGATGAGCAGCCAGCACCCGACGGCGTACGGAGCGACGACGCTCACCCGGTCCCAGCCGGCGACGTTGAACCCTCCCAGCAGCCACGACAGCACCGGGAGGACGGATTCGTCCGGGAACGTCATCATCAGGAAGGTCGTGACGGAGGTCGCGATGGAGGACACGGCCACGCCGGCCAGGATCAGCGCCGTCGTGCGGTTGACGCCCGAAAGACGGGACAGGGCGTATGAGAGCGCGACCGCGGCGAGCGCGCCCGTGAAGGCGGCGAAGGTGATGGGGCTCAGGGCGCCGTAGGTGTGCGTGACGGGCGAGACGATGACGGCGGTGGCGCCCAGGCCGGCGCCCGCCGCGACGCCGATGAGATACGGGTCGGCCAACGGGTTGCGGAACACGCCCTGATACGTGGCGCCGGCGTAGGCGAGCGACGCGCCCACGAGGCCCGCTAGCGCCACGCGGGGCAGCCGCAAGTCCCAGACGATGGCGTCCCACCGCGCGGGCGCGTCGGCGGCGGCGGAGACGCCGGGAAGATGCCCGGCGATGATGCGGACCACGGTCGCGGGCGGGATGTCGACGGGACCGAGGCTGACGGCCAGGAGGGCCACCAGCGCCAACGCCGCCACCGAGAGCGCGAACGCAGGCAGGACGCCCCGCAGGCCGAGGGCGGCGGTGGCGGCGGGCCGCACGCTGACGGCGTCAGCCACGGCAGCGCCTCCCGTGGGACGAGCGAGGGGCAGCGGCGGGGTGTCCGTCCAGGGATACGAAATCACCCCTGCCGGGAGGACAGGGGTGGAAACGCGCGCCGCGCATGTCCGTACCTTTCCTCGAAGGCCAGTGACATCCGCGCCCGACAGGCGGCCTGGCT
>DATLZC010000135.1:0-11422 GCA_035574215.1 Dehalococcoidia bacterium
GCAGAAGAACGGTCCCAGCATCCAGGAGGCGCTGGAGACCGCCATTACCAAACTGACGGGCGAGCGGGTGCGGGTCGCCTTCGCGGGCCGCACCGACGCCGGCGTGCACGCCTGGGGCCAGGTGGCCGCCTTCGACACCGCCTCAGCGCATCCGCTGTCGACGTTCGTCGAAGGGCTCACGTACTGGCTTCCGCGCGACATCGCCGTCGTTCGCGCGGTCGAGGCGCCGCCAGGGTTCGATCCCCGGCGCCATGCGGTGAGCAGGACGTACCGCTACCTCGTGCTGAACCGGCGAGCGCGGTCGCCCCTGTGGGCCTACCGGGCGTGGCATGTGCGTGACCCGCTCGACCTGGCGCCGATGCGGCGGTTGATCGAGTGGCTGCCGGGCCGGCGCGACTGGGCCGCCCTGGCGGGCGACGCAGGCGGCCGCTCGACAGTCCGGACGCTGACGCGAGCGGAGCTGCGCGCGAAGGGGCCGCTGTTGGCCTTCGAGTTCGAGGCGCCCTCGTTCCTGCCGCACCAGGTGCGGCGAACGGTGGGCGCGCTCGTGGAGGCGGGCGCCGGCCGCCGGGCCGTCGAGGCCCTCATCGAGCAGATCGAGCGGGCCGCGCCGGCGAGCGTGGGGCCTGTGGCGCCACCGCACGGCCTGTACCTCGCGCGGGTGGCGTACCGAGAGATCGACCTGCGTCCGCCCGAGGCGGACGAACCTGAGGAACCGGACGAATGAAGACGTACACACCGAAGAAGAGCGACCTGCGAGAGACGTGGCACGTTGTCGACGCCACGGACCGGCCGCTGGGCCGGCTGGCGTCGGAGGTGGCGTCGATGCTCCGCGGCAAGCGGCTGCCGACCTTCGCGCCCCACGTCGACCCGCGCACGTTCGTGATCGTGGTCAACGCGGCGAAGGTGCGGGTGACCGGCCGCAAGCTGCGGCAGAAGACGTACTACCGGCACTCGGGCTACCCCGGCGGCCTCAAGGAGACGACGCTGGAGAAGGAGCTCGCGAGGCGGCCGGAGCGCGTCGTCGAGCGGGCTGTGCGCGGCATGCTGCCGCACAACCGCCTGGGGGACCGCCTGCGCCGGCATCTCAAGGTGTACGCAGGCCCCGACCATCCGCATCAGGCGCAGGTCAACGCCTCGAAGAAGGCGACGGCAGGTGACGGAGGAGCGGCGTGACGAACGAAGAACAGCGCTATTACTACGGAACGGGACGCCGGAAGACCGCGGTCGCCCGCGTGCGGCTGTACCCCGGCTCGGGCAAGATCGTCGTCAACGAGCGCTCGCTCGAAGAGGTGTTGCCGCGGCCGTACCACCGCAACGTGGCCCTGATGCCCCTCAAGGTCACGGGCATGGGAGACAAGTTCGACGTGAGCGTCAAGGTGGTCGGCGGGGGCAACACCGGTTGGGCCGGCGCCATCTCCCACGGCATCGCGCGGGCGCTGGTGGCGTTCGACGAGAATCTCAAGACGCCGCTGCGGAAGTTCAAGCTGCTGACCCGCGACCCCCGCATGAAGGAGCGCAAGAAGGTCGGGCTCAAGCGCGCGCGGAAAGCGCCGCAGTACACCAAGCGGTAGCGTCCAACGGCGCGAACGGCGAGCGACACGAGGCCGCCCTCCACGGGCGGCCTTTTCCTATCGGGGCGAACCGACGGTCAGCTTTCGCTGAGCCGCCGTTTGAGGACGTCGATCCGCGGTACCGGGGACGGGTTCACCCCGTTGAGCATCGCCAGGTAGAAGCTCACGTAGTCCCCGAACTGAATCGCGGAGAGCGCCTGCGCCAGCGGGCTCGAGCCGCGCGCCGTCACCGTCTCGCTGGCCACGCCGGCGGCGTCGAGCAGCTCGCGGGTAATGTCGTAGCGCAGGCGCACGCGGGGGTGGAGCTGGGGATGGGCGAGGAAGACCACGACCAGCCGCTCGACGACGTCCGCGGGGCGGTCGAAGCCTTCGACGAGGTTGTGGTTCAGCTCAGGCAGCTCTTGCCAGAAGGCCCACTGCTTGCCGTTCTCGTGGATCTGCGTCGCCCAGCGGTGAGCGGCTTCCGCGAGGACGTCGGCGCCGACGATGACCGGCAGGCGTCCGTGCAGGCGGCGGGCCATGCGCTTCGCCGGGTTCCGCTCCTCGGGCGCGGCGAAGCCCAGCTCCTCGCGCTGTCCCACGAGCGTCGCGACCGCCTCCGTGACGTCGTCGTCGATGTCTTCGACCAGGCCGGTGCGCTGAAGGGCTGCGAGAAGGAGCATGAGCCCGTATCCGAGGCCGGAGCGGGGCTCGCCGTCGTAGCGGTACTGGATGGCGGCGATGCCGTTGGCGCGCGCCTCCTCCAGCAGCCGCCCGCCCTGGGTGATCACGATCTTCGGGGCATCGGTGTCGAGCGCGCGGTCGAACGCGGCGAGCGTCTCCTCCGTGTTCCCCGAGGCGCTGCAGAACACGGCCAGCGTGCGCGAGCCGACCCACCCCGGAAGGTCGTAGCCCCGGAGCACGACGACGGGGACATGGCACAGGCGATTCGCGAGGGCGCGGACGATATCGCCGCCGATGGCCGAGCCGCCCATGCCGCAGACGACCACGCTGTCGACCCGGCCGAAGGCGCGCGAGAGCTCGATCGTCCGGCCCTGCTCCCACGCGTCACGGCACTGCTCCGGAAGGGCTTCGATGCGCCCCAGCAGGCCCGTGGGGTCGAGCCTGCGCACCAGGTCGGCGTCGTCCAGCGAGACCGCCGTCATACGCCCACCAGCTCCCTGCCCGCGTCGAGGACGCGGGACACCAGCGCTTCGTCGTCGACCTCGGTGTAGATGCGGAGCAGGGGCTCGGTGCCGCTGAAGCGCAGGAGGAGCCAGCCCCGGCCGTCGAGCACGAAGCGGAAGCCGTCCGTGGTGTCCGTCGCTGTGACGGGGATGCCTGCGATGGCGTCAGGCCGCGCGGCCTGCGCCCGCGCCAGCACCTTCGGCCGGTCCTCCTCGCTGAGGTGGATGTCCACCCGGTCGTAGAAATGCGGGCCGACCTTCGCGTAGAGCTCGTCGAGCAGCTCCGACGGGCGCTTGCCGGCGCGGGCGACGAAGTCGAGCAGGTACAGGCCGGCCAGGATGCCATCGCGCTCGGGGATGTGACCCCGGAAGCCGTAGCCGCCGCTCTCTTCGCCGCCGATAAGCGCGTTCACCTCGAGCATCTTCGGGCCCAGGTACTTGAACCCGACCTGCGTCTCGTACACAGGCACGCCGTAGTGCTCCCCGAGCCGCTGCACCATCTGCGTCGTCGTCACCGACTTGACGATGGGGCCGCGCTCGCCCCGGTATTCGAGCAGGTAGTACGTGAGCAGGGCGAACACCTGAAGCTGGTTGATGAAGCGGCCGCGCTCGTCGACCAGACCCACGCGGTCGGCGTCACCGTCGTTCGCGACGCCGACGTCGAATCCCTCGCGCGGGACGAAGGCGCACAGCTCCTGGAGGTTCCGCGCGATGGGCTCCGGAGAGGCGATGCCGGGGAACGCCGGGTTCCGCTCCCCGTGGAGTTCGACGACCCGCGTGGAGCCGCCGTCGAGGAGCTCGGGGAAGTAGCCAGCGCCCGCCCCGTACATGGCGTCGACGGCGACCCGGAGACCGGCGCCCCGCAGGGCGTCGAGGTCCACCAGCGCGCCGAGGCGGGCCAGGTATCCCGGCCTCGGGTCGAAGGTCGTGACGAGGCCGCTGGCCTGGGCCTCGGGCAGGGGAAGCCGGGCGGGCGGCGCGCCGCTCAGGATGTCGGGGAGCTCGGCCTCGATGGCGGCGACGATCTCGGGCGAGGCGCTGCCCGCGTATTCGGGCTTGTACTTGAAGCCGTTGTACCGCCAGGGGTTGTGGCTGGCCGTGATGACCGCGGCGCCGCCCGCGCCCCGCTCGAGGATCGCGAAGCTCACCACCGGCGTCGGGCACGGCCGGTCCGCGAGCAGCGTGCGGACGCCCGCGGCCGCCGTTACCTCCGCCACCGCCGCAGCGAAGTCCTCCGAGGCGAACCGCGTGTCGTACCCGACGACGAACGGCCTGCCGGCGAGCCCCCGGCGCCGCAGGTAGCGGACGACGGCGGCCGCGCAGGCGCGCACGTTCGCGAAGGTGAAGTCCTCCGCGATGATGGCCCGCCAGCCGTCCGTGCCGAACTTGATGGGGATGTCGCTCATGCGTCCTGCCTTCGGGGAGGGCGTCCTCGCCGCCCCGATTCTAGCCGATGCCGCCGGCTACGTCTGCGGGCCCTCGCGCGCAGCCGCGACGTACACCGCCGTCCAGACGTCGGCGCCGGGCGTGCGCCGGACCAGGTCGAGCAGCGCCTGGACCTCCGGGGCGCCCAACGCCGCCTGCGCCGCGCCGGCGTCGGCCCACCAGGAGGTGAGCAGGATGCTACGGCGGGAGACCCAGCGGTGCACGAGCGCGCATCCGGGGAGACCGCGCAGCGCGCGCTCGGCCCGGCGGGCGGCGAGGAAGCGCCTCGGCATGGCCGACATCGCAGGCAGATGCGCGGCCACGAGAAGGAGAGCAGGGGCCTCGGGCGGCCTCACGTCGTCGCCTCCTCGGGAGCCGGGCTCGGCGCGGTCTCGGTGGCTCTGCGCTCCTGCGGGCGGCCGAGCGCGAACAGGTCGCGGGGACGGATGCGCATGGCCCACAGCGCGACGAGGCCCAGCGCCACCACCCACAGGTTCGTGAGGATGTGCGTCGCGGCGGCGTACGCGAGGGCTTCCTCTCGCGGGATGTCCCACGCAGCCAGCAGCTCGGAGATGACGAACTCGTACGTGCCGATGTTCTGGAACGTCAGCGGCGCCGCCACCACCAGGTTGGCGGCGATCATGATGACGGTGTATTCGGCGAATCCGAGGTCGAGGCCGAAGGCGAGCCCGAACGCCCAGAACGTGAAGACGGCCGTGAGCCATCCCGCCAGGTTCAGGGCCAGCGCGCGGGCGAGCAGCGACGGCTCGCGCATCGTCTGGAGCCCGTCGAGGAACCGGGGCCAGGCGTCGGCCAGCCAGCGGCGGGCGGGCTCAGCGAGCCACTCGAAGGGCCGCCAGGGCGGGAGCTCGCGCGGCAGGAAGCGGCTGGCGAGCGTCGTCGCCACGAAGCCGCCGCCAGCCGTGACGGCGAGACCCCACAGCAGGGCCGCGGGCACGAATCCGATATCGAGGAGCGCGAGCCCCGCGAACAGCAGCAGCAGGAACGTCACGCCGTCGAGTACGCTCTCGACCATGAAGACGGCGGACACGAGGCCCGCGCGGGGCAGGCCGTAGCGGTTGGCCACGATCTGGACCTTCGCGAGGTCGCCGGCGCGCATGGGGAGGATGTTGTTCCCGAAGTTACCGATGAGGAAGGCGCCGAAAAGGCCCGCCAGCGGCGGGCGGCCGAGCTTTGCGAGGTAGACGCGCCAGCGGACGGTGTCGATGAACTTCTCGAAGGCGGCGAACGCCAGCGCCAGCGCCGCCCACGCGTACTCGGCGTCGCGCAGCGGCGCGACGGCCGCGCGAACGTCGAAGCGCCACACGACCAGCGCCACGAACGCCGCCGTGGCCAGCGCCTGCAGCGTCCACGGGCTGCGCGCGGCCCGTCCGAACAGGGAGGCGGCGGAGGCCACGAGCGTGATTCCTTCGGCCTGCTCGCTAGAAGACGGAACGGCGCCGCCCTCATTGTACGACGCGGGCCCGTGGGCGAGGGACGCGGCGCCTGGGAGGCGTGCACTGGGGAGCAGCAGAAGGGCCCGGGGCGCGATCTCGAAGCGCGTTGTTGTCTGAATACTGAGATATCGACGGTTTAGAGCCAGGAACTGGGCTTGAAAAAACAACTTTGCGCTTTTGTAAATCCGTTTGCTTTGCATTACGCTCTCCGGCATGATATCCCGTCAGACCGGGCGTCTGCTCACGCTCGAGGAGGCCGCCGCCCACTTCCGCGTGTCGCCGTCGACGCTGTACCGCTGGTGCCGGGCGGGGCGCATCCCGGCGTTCAAGATCGGCCGCGGATGGCTCATCCCCATGAGCGCGTTCGTGAACGCCACCCCGCGATCGCGGGACGCGCTGTGGGACTTCTTGAGCCGGGCGTTCGGGCCACGGGCCCGCTCGCGGGGGCAACACTGGGTCGCGTGCGCCGACCGCCGGAGCGACCACGAGGAGCTCGTCGCCTCGATCGAGGAGTTCGTCCTCACGCGCCGGAAGAGCCGGCTCGGACGCGTCTGGTGGGAGGAGGGGCCGGAGGTCGCGTCGGCCGTCGTGGACAAACCCGGCGGCTTCGAGGTCCGCGTGCAGACCCCGGCGGAAGCCGTCGCGGACCCGCGGACGCTGGGGGCGCTGGAGGCGGCCGTGCGCAGCCAGGCCGGGCGCGCGCAGGCCACCTACGTCCTCGTGTCGGGCGACGTTCCGTCGGCGGCGAACGCCCCGGCTGCGCTCGACGCCGTCGACGACACGCTGCAGCGGCTAGCGCGGGACGAGCGGATGGTGATCGTGTCGAGCCGTATCATGAGCGAAGACACGCCGTGGACCGCGCTGGTGGAGATGGCGGGACGCTATGATGGGGTCATCTGCTGCGCGCACGGCAATCTGTACGCGGCGAGCGGCCGTATCATCGGTGTGCGGTAGGCCGGAGCGGACGCATCTGAGTTAGCAAGAGTGGCCACGAAGGCCTGCCGTCCCTCATTCGGGTAGCCACCTCCGCCCTTGCGTTAGGCTGCGGGGCGATCCAAACGCATCGCTTCAAACAATCAAGCAGCGGAATCGCACGTTTGAGCGGTTCCTCGGCGAGTGTTACCGTGCGGACGTCAAGGATGACATCTCTCGGCGACGCAGGACGGCTGCTTACCATCGAGGAAGCGGCGAAGCGATTCCGGGTTTCGGTGTCCACGATGTATCGTTGGTGCCGGACCGGACGCCTCCCCGCGTTCAAGATCGGCCGCGGGTGGCTCATTCCCCTCGGCTCCGTGCCCGATCGCCCCACCGAACGGTTCGCCCTGATCCGGGACTACCTCCGGCGGACGGTGCACGCAGGCGCCGCGCGGGGCGGCCAGCTCTGGCTGGTGCTCTCGCAGGCCGACCGCGACCACCAGCATCTCCGGGAGGCCGTCGAGCGGTTCGTGCTGTCGAGACGCCGGACGCGTCTGGGCCGGCTGTGGTGGACGGACGGCCCAGAGTTCTCCAGCACCGTCACCGACCACAGCGGCGGCTTCGAAGCGCGGCTGCTCCTGCCGGCGGACATCGCCCCGGACGAGCTCGAACGCCGGCTTCTCGAGGACCTTCGCCCGCAGGCGCGCCGCGCCTCCTTCACATACCTGCTGTCCGAATCGGAGCTCAGCGGCGGCCATGCCGACTGCGAGCGCGTGGCGATGGTCGACGGAGCGCTCGGCGCCGTGGCCCGTTCCCTGGGGATGACGGTGCTGGCGCATCGCCTGCTGGGGCAGGAGCATCCGGCGAGCGATGTCGTCCGCGCGGCCATCGCTTACGACGGCATCATCGGCGCGTACAACGGCAAGCTGTTCGCCCTCCGCGGTCACGAGATTCTGCCGGGCTGACTCGCGAACGCTTTTGACACGCCGCTTCCGCGGCTCCTAGACTGGACGCGCTTCCCGACGCGTCCCCGGCCGTCGATGCGCTCCGGGGCGAGCCTGACGCAGGGCCCATGCACGTCGCCGCGCCGCCCGTATCGCCTCCTGCCGACCGCCTGTGGACGCCGAACTACGTGCTCCTGCTGTTCTCGGTGCACACCCACTTCGCGAGCTGGTTCATGCTCGTGGCGACGCTGCCGCTCTACATCGAGGACCGGCCCGACTGGCAGACCGGCCTCGTGGTCGGGGCCATCGGCGTTTCGTCGGTGCTGGTGCGGCCGTTCACCGGGCGCTGGGTGGACAGACTGGGGCGCCGCCGTTTCATGATCGCGGGGGCGGCGATGGTGGCGGCGTCGCTCCTGGCGTACGGCGTCAGCGAGGCGCTGCCCGCGCTGGTCGCGGTGCGCCTGTTCCACGGGGTGGGCATGGCGCTGTTCACGACGGCGGGGCTCGCCATGGCCGCCGACATTGCGCCGGAGCGCCGCCGCGGCGAAGCCATGGGATACTTCGCGATGGTGAACAGCGCGTCGCAGATCTACGCCCCGGCGCTCGGGTTCTTCATCGCTGAGCGCCTCGGCTTCGGGCCCATGTTCGCCTTCGGGGCCGCGTCGGCGGCGCTCGCGCTCGCGGGTTCGCTCGCCCTCCGCGAGCCGGAGCGCGCTCCGCGCGGGACGGGCGACTCGGGGCTCTTCGCGATGGCGGCGCTTTTGCCGTGTCTCGTCTTCCTGTCTCTGACCGCGACCATGGGCGGCGTGCAGGCGTTCCTGCCTCTCATGGCGGACGCGCGGGAGCTCGGCAATCCGGGGTTGTTCTTCACCGTGTTCGGCGTGGCGCTGGTGCTGAACCGCGTGTACGCCGGGCGTCTCGCCGACCTGCACGGCCGGGGCGCGGTGGTCGTCCCCGGGCTCGCGCTCACGTCCCTGGCGATGGTGGGGCTGGCCTTCGTCGACGCCCGCTGGCTCTTCCTGCTCCTCGCCGTCGTTTTCGGGACTGCGTTCGCCATGGGGCACACGGGCCTCCTCACGCTCGTCGTCGACCGCTCGGATCCGGCGGAGCGCGGGGCGGCCATGGCGATGTTCGCGCTCACCTGGGATGTGGGCGCGGCGCTGGGGAGCCTGATCCTGGGCGGCGTACTCGACCTCACCAACTTCACGACGGTGTATCTGCTGACGGCCTCCTTCACGGCGGCCGCGCTCGCCCTGTTCCTGACGCGGCTGCCGGCGGGCCGCCGCGCCCTCCCCGAGGCCGTCGTCTCCGCGAGGGGCGGATGAGGCGCTGGCTCCCCGTCGCGCTGCTGGCGTTCGCAGCCGTCGCCGGAGCGTGCGCAACGAGCGCGGTGCCCCCGCCCACGCCGACGCCGACGATCGCGCCGACGATCGCGCCCACACCCACGCCGTCACCCCCGCCGGGCACGCCGACGCCGGACCCCGCGCTCCTCGAGCACGGCGGCGTCGCGCTCATCGAGAAGGCGTTTCGCCTCATCGTCGACGGCTACGTGCGGCCGGTGGACCCGGCGCCGCTCCTGGAGGCGGCGTGGTCCGGCGCGACGGAGACGGCGGCGGCCGCGGGCGCGTCGATCCCGGCGGCGCCGGCGCTTCCGGCCGACGCCGAAGGGGCGTGGCAGGCCTTTCGGAATGCCTATGTCGCCCTCGTGGACGGCAATCCGGGGCTCGACACCGCTGAAGTGCGCTTCGCGGCCATCGACCGCATGGCGTCGTCGCTCCAGGACTGCCACACCTACTTTTTGAGGCCGGTGCTGGCGCAGGTGCAGGAGGAGACACGCCACGGCAGCCGCGGCGTCGGCGTCGGGGTCGAAGTGCTGGCGGCGATGCCCAACGTGATCACCGAGGTCTACCAGAATTCGCCCGCTGAGCGCGCCGGCGTGCGCCCGGGGGACCGCGTGCTGTCGGTGGATGGCGTCGACCTCTCGACGGCGACGAGGGACGCCGTCGTGGGCGCGCTGCGCGGCCCCGAGGGTTCGGAGGTGACGCTGGTGGTGCGCCGGCCGGCCACGGCGGAGACGCTGACGTTCCGGCTGCGGCGGGCGCTCGTCGTGCCCGCGAACGTGGAGCGCCGGCTGCTCGAGGGCGGCGTCGGCTACGTGCGGATTCGCGCCTTCGTCGCCGGTGGCGTGCACGAGGACGTCCGCGCGGCGCTTGAAGCGCTCGACCGGGCGGGGGCGAAGGCGTGGATTCTCGACCTGCGCGACAACTACGGCGGGGAGCTCGACGTAGGCCTGCCGAGCCTGTTCATCCCGTCGGGTCCTGTCGTTCGCGTCACCTACCGCGAGGGCGGCGAGACGTGGAACGCCGACGGCAGCGTCCTGCCCTTCCGCAAGCCGATGGTCCTGCTCGTCAACGGGCTCACGGGGTCGGTGTCGGAGGCGATGGCCGCGGCGCTGGACGAGTACGACGCCGCATATCTCATCGGCGAGCCGACGTTCGGCTGCGCCGGGTTCACCGTCGAGACGCCTCTGGGCGACGGGACGACGCTCGCCGTCACCAGCGGCGTGATCGTCGGCCCCGTGTCCGGGAACAGCCTCGCCGGGGGCGTACGGCCGGACGAATACGTCGCACGCACGTTCGATGACCTGGCGGCCGGCCGAGATCCCCAACTCGACCGGGCGATCGCTTACCTGCGGTCGATCGCGGGCCCCTGACGGGCTGGACCGAAGCGGCGGGCGTGCTCCTCGCGGAGGCGCTCGAACAGCGCGCGGAAGCCGGGGTCCCCGAGGGGCGGCGTCGACATCACGACGGCGTCTTCCTGGTTGTCAGTGTAGTATCGGGGCCGCACGCCGATGCGGCGGAACCCGCACCGTTCGTACAGCGCCCGGGCGGCGTCGTTGGACGCGCGCACTTCGAGGGTGACGCGGGACATGTCGTGCGCGTAGGCGAGCTCGAGCGCTCCGAGCACGAGAAGCTGGCCCACGCCCTGGCGGCGCGCGTCGGGCCGGACGGCGAGGGTCACGATGTGGGCCTCGTCGACCATGAGCCACACCCCGACGAAGCCGACGATGTCGCCCGTCCCCGCCGGCCGGCGTGCGAGGAGGCGTCCGAGCCGTCTGCGGACGCCGCGAGGGCCGGGCTCGGCCCCATCCAGACGGACGGCGACGAGATAGCGGGCGAGCCGGTTCTCGAGCTCCTTCTCGTACGCGGTCTGGGGCCAGGAGCTGGCGAAGGACGCGCGTTCGATGGCCATGACCTGCGGGATGTCGTCGTAGGTCATGGGGCGCAGCAGGTAGCGTTCCGAGTACTGAATCATGCAGCGCGCGTTCTGGACGCCGCGAGCATTGTAGCCGGGCGGGGCGTCGCGACGCCGCTCACAACCTTTACGTGAGCGTAAAGATTGGCTACAATCGCAGCCGTACGATCATGGCTCGAAGGGCGCCGGTCCTCATCCGTGTCCTCTCGTTCGTGCGGCCGTACGTCGGGCGCGTGCTGCTGGCGTGGGCGGTGGTCATCGGATCGGCGGGCTTCGCCCTCGCAATGCCGTACCTGGTGCGGTACGCGGTCAATCAGGGCATCCACGTCGTCAACGGCGAGCCGCAGGGCAGCGAGGCCACGCTCGTCAAGGCCGCGGGGCTCATCGTCGCGGCGGCGCTGCTCCGCGGCGTCTTCCAGTATCTCCAGACCTACGTCAACGAGTGGCTGTCCCAGCAGGTGGCGTACGACATCCGGAACCGGATCTACGACCACCTGCAGCGCCTGAGCTTCGCGTACCACGACAAGGCACAGACGGGCCAGATCATGTCCCGCGCCACGCAGGACGTGGAAGGCGTGCGCCTGTACATCAGCATGGGCCTCCTCCGGCTCATCTATGTGGTCATTCTCCTGGTGGTCGCCCTGACGCTGATGTTCCTGACGAGCTGGAAGCTCGCCCTGGTGGCC
>DATLZC010000136.1:0-4730 GCA_035574215.1 Dehalococcoidia bacterium
CGTCAACCGCCGCATGGAGAAGAAGTACGCCTGCTGGCACTGCCCGGTCGCCTGCGGCGGCGAATCGTACGCCTGGGACGACCAGGAGAACCAGGCAAAGCTGCGCATCGCCAAGCGCGAGGGCCAGATCAACGAGCTCCGCCAGCAGCTCGCGCAGGCGGCCGAGGACGCGCGCGGCGGCATCGAGGCGCAGATCAAGCAGCTCGAGCAGCAAAACGCGGCCGACCAGCAGATCAAGAACGACCCGCGCTTCCCGTATCCGCACCACACCCACCGCGCCGAGTACGAGACGATGACATCGTTCGGCACGATGATGCTGAACAACGACATCAACGCCCTCCACTACGCGAACCACCTCTGCAACCAGTACGGGCTCGACACGATCGCCGCCGGCGCCACCATCGCCTTCGCGATGGAGTGCTTCGAGAACGGCCTGATCACGAAGGAAGACACCGACGGCATCGACCTGCGCTGGGGCAACGCCGAGGCGATCATCGCCGCGCTGCAGAAGATCGGCACGAAGGAGGGCGCCTTCGGCGAGCTGTTCGGCGATGGCGTGCGCAAGGCGGCGGAGAAGCTCGGCCCGCGCTCGTTCGAGTACGCGATGGAGGTCGGCGGTGAAGAGCTGCCGATGCACGACCCGAAGCTCCAGCCCGAGTATTTCACCACCTACAAGCTCGACCCGACGCCGGCCCGTCACACGCAGTACGAGGGCGCGGGGCGCCCGCAGTGGGGCTTCGCCAAGCCGCCAGCGGACCGCAAGATCGCCGAGGGCCGTGGCCAGCACCACAAGGACGCGTCCGAGTACATGCACATCGTCAATGCGGCGGGCATGTGCCAGTTCATCATGATGTGCGCGCCGAACAACCGGATCCCGGAGTGGATCAACACCGAGACCGGCTGGGACACGTCGCTCGAGGAGCTGCGCCAGACCGGCGAGCGCATCGCCAACCTGCGCATGGCGTTCAACGTCCGCGAGGGGGACATCGTCACGCGACGTCGCGTGCCCGGCCGGCTGGTGGGGAACCCGCCGCTCCAGGCCGGACCCCACAAGGACATCACCATCGACACGGACACGATGCAGCGCGAGTTCCTGCAGGCGTGCGACTGGGACCCGGAGACCGCGACGCCGAGCCGGCACAAGCTCGAGTCTCTCGGCCTGGCCGACGTCGCGGAGGCCATCGGCGCAAAGTAGCGTCAGCTCTGAAGCGGAAGCAGACCGGCGAGGCCACCTCGTTCGCGCGAGGTGGCCTCGCTGCGTGATCGCCGCCGGGTCGCGGATGGCGCCGGACGGCTCTTGACGGAGGCTTCGGGCGACGCTAGGCTTCTGGTTGCTAGTGAACGTTCACTAACAACTGACGGAGCATCGCCGATGCCTCGAGCGAGGCGCCTGCCCGCCGCGGCGCGCCGCCGCCAGATCCTCGAGACCGCCCGCGCGACCTTCGCGGAGCAGGGCTACGAGAAGACCTCGACCGCCGACCTGGCCCGCGCGGCCGGGCTCTCGGAGGCCGCGCTCTACCGCCACTTCGCGGGTAAGAAGGAGCTCTTCCTCGAGGTCATCCGCTCGACCGGCCCGAAGCTCCTCGACATCTGGGAAGACATCTCGTACCAGGTCGAGGACCCGGTCGAGACGCTGTGGGCCATCGGCGTGCACTACTACGACCACCTCCGGAGCCACAGCGCGAACATGAAGCTGCAGTTCCGCGCGCTCTCCGACGCCGACGACCCCGACGTCCGCGAAGCGCTGAGGGCCAACTTCGCGGCGTTCGTCGACTTCGTGTCGGACACGCTCGAGGAGGGGAAGGTCCGGGGCATCGTGCGGCGGGAGGTCGACTCCCGCCTGGTCGCCTGGCAGTTCCTCGGCATCGGCCTCATGCTCGACACGCTCCACCTGCTCGGCTTCGACGACGAGATCGATCGCCGCGGCGTCGAGCAGTGGGGACGGCTCTACCTGGACGCCATCCGGGCGCGACCGACGGAGCGGCGGCGCAACATCGCGGGCCTGCCGTTCCCGCTGGACGGCGTTCCGGTCTACGTCGGGGCGGCAGAGCCGCTGCCGGTGGCGCCGCCCGGGGCATCGATAGATACATTGACTCTTACGTAAGAGTTCGTAGAATGGTCGCCGCTGTCCGGCGGGTGGCCGCCGGCAGCGCGGAGCGAGGATTCGGCGTGGAGTTTCGCGACAGTCCGGAGGAGGCCGCGTTCCGCAGGGAGGTCCGCGAGTTCATCGAGCGCGAGCTGCCGAAGGGCATCAGCCGGCGCGGCCTTACCGCCATGTTCGGCGGCGGCGGCACCGACACGGAGCTCTCGCCTGAGGAGTTCCGAGAGGCCCACCGAACCTGGATCCGCAAGCTCGCCGCCCGCGGCTGGATCGCCCCGGCCTGGCCCAAGGAGTACGGCGGCGCGGGCCTCTCCGTGATGCAGCAGTTCATCTTCAATCAGGAGATGGCCCGGGCGGGCGCGCCGCGGGGCGCAGGCCTGGGCATCGGCGTCGGCTGGGCCGGCCCGACCATCATTCTCTACGGGACCGAGGAGCAGAAGAAGCGCTGGCTACCGGGCATCCTCTCGGGAGAGGAGTTCTGGTGCCAGGGCTTCAGCGAGCCCGGCGCCGGCTCCGACCTCGCCTCGCTCCAGACCCGCGCCGTCCGCGACGGCGACGACTACGTCATCAACGGCCAGAAGATCTGGACCTCGGGCGCCCACATCGCCAAGTACATGATCCTCCTGGCGCGCACCGACCCCGACGCGCCC
Organism: Dehalococcoidia bacterium; assembly: GCA_035574215.1. GTDB lineage: Bacteria > Chloroflexota > Dehalococcoidia > DSTF01 > JACRBR01 > DATLZC01. Next base: position 2,752 of record DATLZC010000136.1, read on the forward strand.
AAGCACAAGGGCATCAGCTACTTCGTCGTCGACATGAAGAGCCCGGGGATCACGGTGCGCCCGCTGGTCAACATGGCCGGCAACCATGACTTCAACGAGGTGTTCTTCGACAACGTCCGCGTGCCCAAAGAGAACCTCATCGGCGAGGAGAACCGGGGCTGGTACATCGGGACCACGACGCTGGACTTCGAGCGCTCCAACATCGCCACCAGCGTCTCCCACGGCCTCATGGTGCGCGACCTCATCGACTACGCCCGCCATCGCGAGGGCGATCCCTCGGTCGCGCGGGCGCGGACGCTGCCCATGCAGATCGAGCTCGCCGACCGGCTGATCGAATCGGAGGTCGAGCAGCTCTTCTCGTACGCGGTCGTGTCGCTGCAGGCGCGGGGTCTCGTGCCCAACAAGGAGGCCTCGGTCGCGAAGCTGTTCGGCTCGGAGCTCGACGTCCGGATCGCGGGGACGGCCCTCAAGCTGTTCGGGCTCTACGGGCAGCTCGACCGCGGGAGCCCGCACGCGCCGCTCGGCGGCCGGCCGGCCAGCGTGTACATGTACGCCACGACGAGCCCCATCGGCGGGGGCACGTCGGAGATCCAGCGGAACATCATCGCCCAGCGAGGACTGGGCCTGCCGCGGGCGTAGCCTGCGTCCGGAGGAGGCGACCATGGACTTTCGCGACACGGCAGAAGAAGCGGCCTTCCGAAAGGAGGTCTGCGAGTTCCTCGACCGGGAGCTGCCTGAGTCCCTGAGGAACGTCGACCCGCGGGAGGACCCGGGCGCGCTCCGTGAGGGGCTGCGTGAGTGGCGCAAGAAGCTCGCCGCCAGGGGCTGGATCGCCCCGGCCTGGCCGAAGGAGTACGGCGGCGCCGGCATGACCGTCATGCAGCAGTTCATCGTGAACGAGGAGTTCGCCGAGCACCGCGCTCCCCAGGTCGGCGGCATGGGCGTCTCCATGGTCGGCCCGACGCTCATCGTGCACGGCAGCGAGGAGCAGAAGAAGGAGCACCTCCCGCGCATCCTGTCGGGCGAGGTGCAGTGGTGCCAGGGCTTCAGCGAGCCCGGCGCCGGCTCCGACCTCGCCTCCCTCCAGACCCGCGCCGTCCGCGACGGCGACGACTACGTCATCAACGGCCAGAAGATCTGGACATCGGGCGCGCAGTTCGCCGATTGGATGTTCATGCTGGCCCGCACCGATCCGGAAGCGCCGAAACACAAGGGCATCAGCTACTTCCTCGTCGACATGAAGTCGCCCGGCATCACGGTGCGGCCGCTGGTCAACATGGCGGGAAGCGCCGCCTTCAACGAGGTCTTCTTCGACAACGTCCGCGTGCCCGCCCGCAACCTCGTGGGCGAGGAGAACCGCGGCTGGTACATCGGCACCACGACGCTCGACTTCGAGCGGTCGAGCATCGGCAACGCCGTCGGCCTGCGGCAGACCATGGACGACCTCATCCGCTACGGGCGCGAGCACGCCGGGGACGGCACGAGCCGGCTCCTCCGCGAGCCGTCCATCCGCCTGGAGCTGGCGGACCGCTACGTCGAGGTCCACGTCGCCCGTCTGATGTCGTACCGGGTCATCTCGATGCAGGCGAAGGGCCTCATCCCGAACCACGAGGCGTCGATGACGAAGCTCTTCACGACGGAGCTGAGCCAGCGCATCGCGCGGACGGCCGTGAAGCTGCTCGGCCTGTACGGGCAGGTGTACGGCGAGCGGGCGCCGATGCGGGGGCGGTTCGAGCGGATGTACCTCCAGACCGTGGCCTCGACCATCGCCGGGGGCACGTCGGAGATTCAGCGGAACATCATCGCGACGCGGGGGCTGGGGTTGCCCCGCGACTGAAAGAAAGGGACCGCAGATGGATTTTCGCGACACACCGGAAGAAGCCGCATTTCGCAAGGAAGTCCGCGAGTTCATCGAGAAGGAGGCGCCGAAGCCGCAGCCGGGCGTGAGCCGGGAAGAGGCGCTGATCCAGAACTGGCAG
>DATLZC010000137.1:0-2465 GCA_035574215.1 Dehalococcoidia bacterium
TGTGGCAGGCGCCGGTACGCGGCCTGAGCCCAGGCCGCACATTTTTGCCCCTGAGGGGAGAAGGATCGCCTTGAGTTTCGTCGACAAGCAAATCGTCTGCCGCGATTGCGGCGCCACCTTCGTGTTCACCGCCGGTGAGCAGGAGTTCTACGCCAGCAAGGGTCTCCAGAACGAGCCCGTGCGGTGCCCGCCGTGCCGGTCGGCTCGCAAGAGCAGCCGTCCCATCGAGCCCGAGGAGGGCTACGTCCGCTACGGTAACTTCGCGAGCTTCGGCGGGAAGACGCCTCGGCAGATGCACCCCGCCGCATGCGCCGAGTGCGGCATGATGACGGAGGTGCCGTTCGTGCCCCGGGGCGACCGGCCCGTGTACTGCAGCTCCTGTTACACGAAGGTGCGTAACCGGGCGTAATCGTTCCACTGCTCACGCCTTCACCAAGACCCCTGCGCGCGCAGGGGTCTTTTGTTCGCTCGCCGCGCTGTCTACCATCGAAGGCTGTGGAACTTCCCGAGCAGCTCACCAGGCTCGCGCGGCTGGGGGGACGCGACGAGTTCGTGGCGGCCCTCGGCCCGCCCGAGGAGCTGTGGACGCTGACGCTCCGGCAGCGCGCCGCGATCTTCCGCTACGTGCGCACGCGCGTCCAACGTATCGCCGAGGAGCTGGTCAAGGAGGCCGCCGCCAGCGACGACGTTTTGAGCGCCGCCGACGCGGAGGCGTTCATCGCCGAGCGGATCGCCGAGCTTGGAGGCGCACTCGCGCGGGTGCAAGCGGACGCGATCGCCAGGGCCGCGCGCGAGCGGCTCGCGTCGTGGCGCGAGTGATCGCGGCGCGCTCCGGCGGAGCCGAAACTACGTCTCGACGGGCTGGCGCTCCGTCAGGGACTCGACCCCGCTGCGGACGTTGGCGAGAAACGCGGTGAGCTGGCTCTCGAGCCGCCGGAGCATCTCCAGGGCGTAGCGGTCCGCCTCGTCCATCTGCTCGTTCGCCAGCTTGTCGGCCTCGGCGAGGCGGCTCTGGGCCTGCGCCTGGGCGTCCCGGATGATGCGGTCGGCGCGCGCTTCCGCTTCCTGCAGGATCATCGCGGCCTTGGCCTGCGCTTCCTGCACCAGATTCTGCTCGTCCAGCCGGCGGGCGACTTCTTCGTCGCATCGCGCGAGTTTGAGGGCGACCTCTTCCTCCGCCCGCGCGATGAGCTCCTCGCGCTGTTCGAGGATGCGGGCTGCCTCCTTGACTTCGTTGGGGACGGCGGCGCGCATCTGGTCGACGAGGTCGAGAAGCCGCCGGCGGTCGAGGACCACACCCGCGCCGATGGGCAAGCGCCGCGCTTCGCCCACGAGCTCCTCCAGCCGGTCGATGAGATGCAGGATGTCCATGCGGGGCTCCGATTAGCCTTCCTGCCGCTGGGCCAGCTTCGCCTTCAGCGCTCGGGCCACGTGCGGCGGCACCAGGTCGCTGACATCATACCCGAGGGACGCCACTTCGCGAATCCGCGTGCCGGAGATGAACAGGTGCTCCAGGCTGGCGATGAGGTAGATGGACTCCAGTTCGGGCGCCATCTTTTTGTTCATCAGGGCCATGTCGAACTCCGCCTCGAAGTCGACCGTGGCCCGCATGCTCCTGACCAGCACGGTGGCGCCCTCCTGCCGGGCGAAGTTGACCGTGAGGCCGGAGAACGGCTTTACGACGATGTTGGGCTGGTCGGCGACGGCCTCGCGGAACAGCTCCACGCGTTCCTCTGTGGTGAACATGCTGTTCTTGAGGTCGAACACCGCCACGACGAGCTTGTCGAACAGCATGGCTGCCCGGCGGGCGATGTCGAGGTGCCCGTTGGTGACGGGATCGAAGCGGCCGGGAAACATCGCGATAGTCACGACTCAACCTCCCCTCGGTACACGGAGATCACGGTGTCTCCATGCCTTCGCGATCGCACGAGTTGGAGCGGCCCCAGACGCGGGGGCGGCTCGCGCCGCTTGGAGTGCTCGAGCGCGAGCACGGTGCGCCGGTCGGCCACCGCAGAGGCGATGGCGTCGATCGCCTGGATGGCGGCGTCGTCGGCGTAGGGCGGATCGGCGAGGATGAGGGTGTACGGGGGCCGCAGACGGGGAAGCGACCGCTCGACTGGCGTGACGATGACCCGCCCTCTCGATTCGAGCGCTGTGATGCGCAGGTTTTCCCGGATGAGGTCTGCCGTCCGCCGGTCCCGCTCCACGAAGTCGCAGACGCCGTCGCCCCGGCTGAGCGCTTCGATGCCGAGCGCGCCTGTGCCCGCATACAGGTCCAGCACCCGATCGTACGAGACGCCCGCGGCGTCGAGCATATCGAAGAGCGCCCCCCGGACGAGGTCGGACGTCGGACGCACCTGCCCGCCGCGCGGGCTCTTGAGGGTTCGTCCCTTGGCGGACCCGGCGATGACGCGCACCGGTCACGGTTCGCCCGAAGGGGCCGGGCTTCCGCCGGCGCCCCGCGT
>DATLZC010000138.1:0-18080 GCA_035574215.1 Dehalococcoidia bacterium
CGCCTTCGGCTCGACCACGCGCGCTATCTGCTCGAGCGGGCCGAGGCCAAGATGAAGGAGGCCGCTTCGAGGGAGCTTGCCGGCGTACCCGGTCCGTGAGCCGTCCGCCCGAGGCGGATGGCTCACGAACGCCCCGTGTCGCCGGGGCGCTCGTATTCTCTGGGAGCCTTCGCGAGCGGCGCCGCGACGCCGTCGCGATCCACGAACGAAGCGTCGATGAACACCGCCGGCCACGAGCCCTTCGGGGCCGACGGAGTCGCCAGAACGAGAGGAGGGAGCCATGGTCCTGCAAGCGACGCCCCCGACCGGCGGGGCCGGGACGGACGCCCGCGCCGAGCTTCGGAGGTTCACGGTCGAGCGGTACTTCACCAGGCCCGGCGTGCACCCGTTCGACGAGATCGAGTGGGAGCTGCGCACGGCGAGCATCACGGACGAGAGCGGCAACGCCGTCTTCGAACAGCGCGACGTCGAGATCCCGAAGTTCTGGAGCCAGACAGCGACGAACGTCGTCGTCTCGAAGTACTTCCGGGGCCCGTTGAACTCGCCGCAGCGGGAGCGTAGCGTCCGCCAGCTCATCGGACGCGTGGTCGACACCATCACCCGCTGGGGCCGCGAGGGCGGCTACTTCGACAGCGACGAGCAGGCCGAGACGTTCGCGGCGGAGCTGGCGCATCTCCTCGTGTACCAGAAGATGGCCTTCAACAGCCCCGTCTGGTTCAACGTCGGCGTCGAGGAGAAGCCCCAGTGCTCCGCCTGCTTCATCCTCTCGGTCGAGGACACCATGGAGTCGATCCTGGACTGGTGCCGCACCGAGGGCATGATCTTCAAGGGCGGCTCGGGCTCCGGGGTGAACCTGTCGCCCATCCGCTCGTCGAAGGAGCCGCTGTCGTCGGGCGGGCAGGCGTCGGGCCCGGTGTCCTTCATGCGAGGGGCGGACGCCATCGCGGGGTCCATCAAGTCGGGCGGCAAGACCCGCCGCGCCGCCAAGATGGTCATCCTGAACGTCGACCATCCCGACATCGAGGAGTTCATCGACTGCAAGGTCAAGGAGGAGCGGAAGGCGTATGCCCTGGGCGCGGCGGGCTACGACATGTCGCTGAACGGCGAAGCCTGGGCGTCGATCCAGTTCCAGAACGCCAACAACTCCGTCCGGGTGACCGACGAGTTCATGCATGCCGCGCTCGAAGGGCGCGACTGGGCGCTGCGCGCCGTCACGACGGGCGAGACGCTGGCGACGGTGAAGGCGAGCGACCTCCTCCGGCGGATCGCGGCGGCGGCGTGGGAATGCGGTGACCCGGGGATGCAGTACGACACGACCATCAACGACTGGCACACCTGCCCGAACTCCGGCCGCATCAACGCATCGAACCCGTGCTCCGAGTACATGCATCTCGACAACAGCGCCTGCAACCTGGCGTCGCTCAACCTGATGAAGTTCGTCGATGAGGACGGCAACTTCCTGGTCGAGGACTTCCGGCGGGCGGTGACCATCACCATCTGGGCGCAGGAGATCATCGTCGAGAACAGCAGCTATCCCACGGAGGCCATCGAGAAGAACGCGAAGGCGTTCCGGCAGCTCGGCCTCGGGTACGCGAACCTGGGCGCGCTGCTGATGTCGCTGGGCCTGCCGTATGACTCCGACGCCGGGCGGGCCTACGCCGCGGCCGTGACGTCGCTGATGACGGGCCAGGCGTACGCCACGTCGGCGGCGATCGCGAGCCGCCCCGAACTGGGGCCGTTCGAGGGGTTCGCCGTCAACCGCGAGCCGATGCTGCGGGTGATTCGCAAGCACCGCGACGCCTCGCGGGCCATCGATTCGACGCTGGCCCCCCGGGAGGTGCTGGACGCCGCGAACGAGGCGTGGGACACGGCGCTGGACCTGGGGGAGCGGTACGGCTTCCGGAACGCGCAGGCCACGGTGCTGGCGCCCACGGGCACCATCGCGTTCATGATGGACTGCGACACCACGGGCGTGGAGCCGGACATCGCGCTCGTCAAGTACAAGAAGCTCGTGGGCGGCGGCGTCATCAAGATCGTCAATACGACGGTGCCGCGCGCCTTGCGCCGCCTCGGATACGCCCCCGAACAGATCGAGGATATCGTCCGCTACATCGACGAGCACGGGACCATCGAAGGCGCGCCGTTCCTCCGCGAGGAGCACCTGCCGGTGTTCGACTGCGCCTTCCGCGCGCCCAACGGCCAGCGCAGCATCCATCACCTGGGGCACATCAAAATGATGGGCGCCGTTCAGCCGTTCATCTCAGGCGCCATCTCCAAGACGGTGAACCTGCCGCAGGAGGCGACCGTCGAGGACGTGATGGACGCGTACGTCCAGGCGTGGAGGCACGGACTGAAGGCGATCGCCATCTACCGCGACGGCTCGAAGAAGGTGCAGCCGCTGTCGACCGGCGCCGACGCGAAGGCCGGCGTGCAGGAGGCGCGGCCGGTCCGGCGCCGCCTGCCCGACACGCGGAACTCGCGTACGCACAAGTTCAGCATCGAGGGCCACGAGGGCTACATCACCGTCGGTATGTATGAGGACGGCACGCCCGGCGAAATCTTCGTGACCATGGCGAAGGAGGGCTCGACCATCAGCGGGATGATGGACGCGTTCGCAACGTCCATCTCGCTCACGCTGCAGTACGGCGTGCCGCTCATCGACCTTATCCAGAAGTTCTCGCACATGCGCTTCGAGCCGTCCGGCCGGACCGAGAACCCCGACATCCCGGTGGCGCAGTCGGTGGTCGACTACGTGTTCCGCTGGCTGGCGTCGCAGTTCCTGAGTCCGGAGGAGGCGTACGCCATCGGCGTGATGACGCCGGAGGTCAAGGCGCAGCTCGCGGCTGGCCAGTACCCGCTGCCGCTGACGGGCGGGGCCATCGGCGCCTCCGGCAGCTCGGCGTCGGCGCCACACCAGCAGGCCGGGGGCGGGACCGCTGGCGCGAAGGGGAACGGAAGCGTGTACGCCGACGCGCCGGCGTGCGTGAACTGCGGGTGGATCATGATCCGGTCGGGCACCTGCTACCGGTGCGAGAACTGCGGCAGCACCAGCGGGTGCTCGTGAAGCGAACGTCGGAGGTTGAGGTGGGAAAGAAGGTGACAAGCAGGCGCGTGGCCACACAGGCCGGAAGGCTTCTGCGCAAGAAGGAAACACCTGCTCGCACGAAGACCGTGGCCGGCAGCGCGCTCAGCCAGCGGGAGAAGAAGCGTCGCTGACTCCCGGGAGGGACGGAGCCCGCATTCCACCGTACCGGCCGGTCGGGAGGTGACCGGCGCCGTCGCCCGCCGAGGAGCCACGGCCGTCATCGGGGCACGGACGCCCCGCCCGCCACTGGCGGGTCACGATGACGGACCGCCTCGGCGGGCGATCGTGCTGTCTGGTGGTTAACCTCAGCGAAGGCCGGCGCGTTCTCATGGGCGATGATCGGCCGGACGGTCGCGCTTCTCGGGGCTATGCTCCTCGTCGCGGGTTTCGGGGCGGTGTCGCCTCGAGCCTATGCGCAGGAGCCGACGCCCACATCTCCGCCGGTTCGCACTCCCCCGCCGCGCGGCACGCTGCTCGTACGCGTCGTCCACGACCTCGATCGCGACGGAAGGCGCGACGAAGGGGAGCCGGGATTGCCGGGATGGCAGGCACGCATCGGGTGCAGCGACGCCTTTGCGCGCATGCCCTTGACAGACGACCGGGGTGAAACCAAATTCGAAACTGCATCCGACTGCGCTGGGTTGGAATTGCAGTTCGGTTGGCTTCCCACCTCCCCGGCGTTCGTGCCCTTTACGGTGCAGGCAGGAGCGCGACTCGAGATCGAGTTCCTGGTACGCAAGGTGGGCGATTACGTGCAGCGCTTGGCCGGAGACGCGATCGTGGACGGCTTCCCGGCCGCCGCGACCGCTCGTGTGGACGCCTTCGTGAGCGGAACGTCCTGCGGCGACGGACAGGTCTACGCTCATTGGTATTCTGCGCGCTACGTCATGTACATCCTGAGCGGGCAAGACCGGCCGGGCTGCGCCACGGATGGAGAAACGGTGTCCCTCGCCCTCGATGGCAGGCCAGCCGGGAACGTGACCTTCGCCCCAGGCTCCTCGACAGAATTCCACCTTGTGGCGGGCCCGACGCCGATGTGGTTCGGCTATCCGCCGCCGCGGGGGCTCACGCCTCAGGTGTATGTGGGCGACGTGGTCTGCGGTGAGGCCCGCAAATACACGGGTGGCGGGTTCGTTCCTGCAAATCTTCATTACGTTTATGTGCTTCCAGAGGCCCTTCGTCCGGGGTGCGGGGCGCCCGGGCGCATGGTGGCGCTGCGGGCCGACGGCGAGACGCTCCGGTCGGTACCCTGGCAGCCGGGCCGGGTGATGCTGGCGGTGGATCTCGTTCCTCCTCCTGTCCCGCCGCGAACGGGGACCGGGCGTCTCGGAGAAGAAGCGCCGGCCTCCGCGCTCGTCGGCCTGGCCGCTGCGGCGATGGTCGCCCTGGCGCTTCGAGCGGGCGCGGGCATGACGTTCCGGCGGCGCTGACCCCTTCTCCCCGCCCATACGTCCGTAGTACACTCGTTCTACGATGGCCGACGGTCAGCGCGGCGCTCCGTGGCTTCCTCTGGACGGCGCGGGGCGGGATGGCGTCGTCCCCACGCGCCGCCCGGCGGAGGGCCCGCGTGGGCCCGCGCCTCGACCGGCGCCGGCCGTCGTCGAGGAGGACACGACGGTTCGTCAGCGAACGCCCCGTGGGGCGAGGACGCGCGCCCGCGTACCGCCCCCGCCCCCGGATCGCCCGGTGGAGCTCTCCCCCAACGCGCGGCTCGTCCTCGAGCGGCGGTACCTCGCGCGTGACGAGCGCGGCACCGTCATCGAGACGCCGGAGCAGCTCTTCCGGCGCGTGGCCCGCACCATCGCGCACGCCGAGGTGCGCTACGCGCCGTCGCGACGGGCGGGGGAAGCGCTCGCCCGCGAATGGGAGGAGCGCTTCTACGACCTGATGACATCGCTCCGCTTTCTGCCCAACTCGCCCACGTTGGGGAACGCGGGCCGGCCCCTGCAACAGCTTTCGGCGTGCTTCGTCATTCCCGTCGAGGACTCGCTGGACAGCATCTTCGAGGCGATCAAAGAGACCGCCCTCATCCACAAGAGCGGGGGCGGCACCGGGTTCTCGTTCAGCCGCCTGCGGCCGGAGGGCGACATCGTCCGGGCGACGGGCGGCGTCGCCAGCGGCCCCGTGTCGTTCATGAAGGTGTTCGACGCCGCGACCGACGCCATCAAGCAGGGCGGGGCGCGCCGCGGCGCCAACATGGCCATCCTCAACGTCGACCACCCCGACATCGAGAAGTTCATCGATGTGAAGGCGGACATGGTCACGCTGCAGAACTTCAACATCAGCGTGGCCGTGACCGACCGCTTCATGGAGGCCGTCGAGCGCGACGAGGAGTACGACCTCGTGAATCCGCGCACGGGCGAAGCCGTGGGCCGGCGCAGGGCGCGGGACATCTTCCGCCGCATCGTCGAGAACGCATGGAAGAACGGCGATCCGGGGCTCGTGTTCCTGGACCGCATCAACCGTGACAACCCGACGCCTCAGCTCGGCCGCATCGAGGCGACGAACCCTTGCGGGGAGCAGCCGCTCCTCCCGTACGAATCGTGCAACCTGGGGTCCATCAACGTCGCGAAGTTCGTCCGTCCGGCGCCCGCGCGCGGCCGCCGCGCTGCGAGGAACGCCGCCCCGGCGTGGGAGGTGGACTGGGACACGCTGGCCGAGACGATCCCCGTGTGCGTGCGCTTCCTCGACAACGTCATCGATGAGAACGTCTATCCCGTGCCCCAGATCGACGAGATGACGAAGAAGACGCGCAAGATCGGGCTGGGCATCATGGGATGGGCCGACCTCCTGCTCCGGCTCGGCATCCCGTACGACTCGGAGGAGGCTGTCGCGCTCGCAGAGAAGCTGATGGCGTTCGTGCAGGAGCGGGCCGACGACGCCAGCGAGGCGCTGGCGCGCGAGCGGGGCGTCTTCCCGGCGTGGGAGGGGTCGATCTTCGACCCGGCGTCGCCGCACGCCCGGCCCGACCGCGCGGGACGGCGTTTCCGCAACAGCACGCGCACGACCATCGCCCCCACGGGCACGCTGAGCATCATCGCCGACTGCTCCGGCGGCATCGAGCCGCTGTTCGCGCTCGCCTTCTACCGGCAGCACCGGCTCGACCGGAAGCACCCGGAGCGCGTCACCCGGCTCGTCTCGGTGAACCGCGAGTTCGAACGCGTCGCGAGGGAGCGCGGGTTCTACTCCGAGGAGCTCATGGAGTATCTGGCGGCGGGCGGGCGGCTCTCGCGGCGGGACGACGTGCCCGACGATGTGAAGCGGCTGTTCGTGACGTCGCACGATATCGACGCGTCGTGGCACGTGCGGATGCAGGCCGCGTTCCAGCGGCACACCGACAACGCCGTCTCGAAGACCATCAACTTCCCGCGCGAGGCCACCGTCGAGGACGTCGAGCGAGCGTACCTGCTGGCGTACCGCGAGGGCTGCAAGGGCATCACCATCTACCGCGACGAATCGCGGCCCATGCAGGTGCTCACACACGCGACGGCGAAAGGCCCCGAGCAGGCCGAGGCCGCGGAGGCCGAGCGCGAGCTCGGGGTGCAGCCGCCGGGCGCGCCGGCGCCGGTGGAATCGCTCGCGCCCCGGCCCCCTGGCGCGCCATACCGCCGTCACCTCCCCGACGAACGCCGGTCCATCACCCATAAGTTCCGGGTCGGCGAGCAGGAGGGCTACGTTACGGTCGGCCTGTACGACGATGGCACGCCGGGCGAGGTGTTCGTCACCATTTCGAAGGAGGGCTCGACGATCCGCGGCCTCATGGACAGCGTGGCTGTCCTCACGTCGGTGGCGCTGCAGTACGGCGTGCCCCTCGAGGACCTCGTCCGGAAGTTCCGCGGCGTCCACTTCGAGCCGTCGGGGCTGACCTCGAACCCGGACATCCCGATTGCGAGCTCCATCGTGGACTACATCTTCCGGTGGCTGGAGAAACGCTTCCTCCAGACGGAGTCGCGCGAGCGCGAGGTTTCCCACGTCGAGGGGCGTAACGAGGCTCCCGCGCTCCCCGAACCAGAGGCGCCGCCGAAGCGCGAGCGGAAACGGCGCGAGCCCGTCGCCCGCCCGGAGGCGACGGAGCCGGCGCCGGGACGGGACCTCACGGGCGCCGTCTCGACGGGGCTCGCCTGCCCGGAATGCGGCAGCATTCTGGTGTACCAGGAGAGCTGTCTCATCTGTCCGAACTGCGGCTACACCAAGTGCGGGTGAGGGCGCCTCATGCGCTCAGATGGAGCCCGCTGGGGATGGCTCCGGCGGGAGCGGCCGACGTCCGTTCTCGGGGCCGGGCCAGCGCCAAATACGCGAGCGACGCCAGCAGGAGCACGGCCGCTTCGGCGAGCGTCATGACGCCGATGAGCATGGTGGCGTCGAACCAGAACCCCTCGGGGAACATCTGGATCAGGCGGTCGGCCGTGGGGTCGAGGAGCCAGAAGTCGTTGGTGAACACGATCTGGTGGAACTGGGTCCAGGCGTCTTCGAATCCGGTGAGGGCGAAGGCGCCGATCCCCCCGACGACGCCCGCGCCGATGAGCACCGACGTCATCACATGGCGGGCCAGCGCCCGCAGGCTGAGCTCCCGCGCCCAGATAAAGACGCAGACGACGTAGGCGATGACGTACGCCACCGAGAGCTCCTGCGCGCGGAACGTCCACTGGAACAGCCGCTTGACGTCGCGCAGGTGGCTCACCTCCCGGGGCGTGTAGAGCGGGGTCTCCTGGCCGCTGGAATCGGTGACGAGTGTGGCGATGACCTCGCGGTCATCGTTGAAGTACGCCCGCAGGTCGGCCGCTGCGTCGTCGAGCTGCGCGCGGTCGATGCCCGTCACGGACTCGACGTCGTACTTGTCGAAGCCGTAGTCGTACAGTGCGGGGCTGTTGACCGCGAGCCTGACGTTGGTCGTGACGAGGGCGACCGGCAGCGCGACGAGGAAAAGCAACGTGGCAAGGGCTCGAAGGATTCCCATCGGGTGTCCCCCCGCTCTCCGCCCCGCCACGGCGTATTGCTATCGTAGATGCGCAGTTCCCCGAAGTCAAGCGGAACCTGCGTTCCTGAGAAGCTACCGGAGGCGCAGGGCGGCTTCGTGCGCCCGCAGCTCCGCCAGGTCGTCGAGCGGCGCCAGCGTGACGTCTCCGTACCGCCGCGAGAGGGCGAGGCGCAGCAGATGGTCGGCGAACGCCGGATTCTTGGGCAGCAGCGCACCGTGCAGGTACGTCCCGAACGCGTTCCGGTACACGGCCCCCTCCGTGCGATCCCGTCCGTTGTTGCCGTGGCCGCGGACGACGGTCGCGAGGGGTTGCGCGCCGGGGCCGAGTTCCGTCCGCCCGCCGTGATTCTCGAATCCGACGAGCGTTCCGCCCGCCCATCGCGCGACGACGTTGCCGATGAGCCGCCGGGCGCGCGGACCCGGATGCACGGTCCACGCGTCGAAGACGCCGAGCCCCGCAAGCTCTTCTCCGGACGCGGCGCGATAGAACCGCTGGAGGAGCTGATAACCGCCGCATACCGCCAGCACCGGCAGGCCGTCCTCGATCGCCCGCCGGAGCGCGTCTCCCTTGACCTCACGCAGGTCGTCGGCGACCCGGCGCTGCTCGCTGTCCTGCGCGCCCCCGATGAGCGCGAGGTCGCAGGCGCCGGGGTCGAACGGCTCGCCGAGGTCGAGGGGGACCACGCGGAACGCGATGCCCCGACGCTCGCAGCGCCAGCGCAGGGCCATCACGTTGCCGCGATCGCCGTAGATGTTCATGAGGTCCGGGTACAGGTGGGCGAGGCGGAGCTCGAGGGGCGCGGTCACGGGCGAGCCTCCCAGAAGGGGCGGCGGCCCGCGCGGGCGGCCAACAGCTCGCGTACCTCGAGCATCGCCGTGTAGGTCGGTAGGACGACGAGCGTCTCGCCTGGCGGCGTCGCCGCGATGGCCGCGTCGAGGGCGGCCGCCGGCCGCTTGACGACGGGCACATCGTCCCCCAGGCCCGCGTACTTCAGCCGGAGCGCGAGATCTTCGGCGCGCCGGCCCGCCGCCATCAGCAGCGCGATCTCCCGGCCCGCCAGCAGCTCGAAGTCCGCGTCCCAGATCCAGGAGACGTCGCGGCCGTCCGCTTCGCCGTCGTTGAGGAAGAAGAGCGCGCGGAGCGGGCGTGCGGCCGTCAGCACGACGCGCAGCGCCTGATTCAGCCCCGTGGGGTTCTTCGCCAACAGCATGATGACGTGACGGCCGTCGATCTCGAACCGCTCCTGGCGTCCGAACGCCGCGGCGAACCCCCGCATCGCGCGGGGGAGGGCGTCGATGCCGATGCCGCTCGCGAGCGCCGCCGACGTGGCGGCGAGCAGGTTATAGACGTTGTACAGCCCGGCGAGCGGGAGGTCGACGGCGAGGTCGCCGTGCGGGGTCGCCATGCGCACGGCCGCGCCGTCCGCCGCGAGCCGGACCTCCTCGGCGCGGACATCGGGCGACGGGCGCGCGGCCCCGCAGGCGGCGTCGGGGCAGCGCCAGTGCCCGACGTGCCCGTAGAACACGGCGTCATACGCCAGCCGCGCGCCACACCGGGGGCACGAGCGCACGTCGGCGGCGTGCTGGGGCTCGTCGGTGGCGGCCGAGCGGTCATCCACGCCGAAGAAGATGACGCGGCCGCGCGCCGCAGGCGCCAAGGACGCCACGAGAGGGTCGTCTGCGTTCAGGGCGACGGTCGTCCGGGGGTCGGCCACTTCGAGCGTCCGCCGCCAGACGTCGGCGACGTGATCGACCTCGCCGTAGCGGTCGAGCTGGTCGCGAAACAGATTGCCGAGCACGACGACACGCGGGCGCAGCGCCCGGGCGGCGTGCGGCAGGGTGGCCTCGTCGACCTCGAACAGGCCGACGCGCCGGCCCGCGTCGGGCGCGCGGCCGAACGGTCCGACGGCGGCGAGCAAGGCGGCCGTGATGCCCCGCATCATGTTCGAGCCGCTGGCGTTGACGACGGGATCGAGGCCGTTCTCCCGCGCGAGCGCGGCCAGCATGGCGGTGGTGGTGGTTTTGCCGTTGGTCGCGCTGACGAGGACGACGCCGTTGGGCAGCGTCTGGCACAGGTCCCGGGCGACGTCGGGGTCCAGCCATCCAGCGACGAGGCCGGCGATGGCGGTGCCGCCGCCCAGCCGCAGGAGGCGGCTGGCGGCGCCGGCCGCCTTGCCCGCCATCACGGCCGCCGTCGTCCGGACTGCCGTCACGCCCTCACTCTAGCCGAAGGCGGGCGGCCCGGGCACGGAGGTCACGCGGGGGCCGCGACGATGCGTTTGAAGATGCCCCGGCCGGGCCCCGGCACGAGCCCGCGCTCCTCGACGATGCTGAAGCCGGCTCGCCGCACGTTCTCGACGGTGCGGCGATTCAGGTTCGCGCCTGTCAGACGCACGAAGAGCGGGTTCATAAGGTCCATCGCCCGGCCCAGCAGCGGGGCCTCGCTGCGCACGTGCTCGAGGAGGTACAGGCGTCCTCCCGGCTTCAGGACGCGCCGCACCTCCGAGAGGCCCAGCACGGGGTCGGGGACGGAGCAGAAGACGAAGGTCGCGACTGCGGCGTCGAACGAAGCGTCGGGGAACCCGAGCGCCTGCGCATCCATCAGGTGCAGGGACACGGGCGCCCCGAGGCGCCGCGCGCGGCGCGCGGCCCGCTCGAGCATCTTCGGGCTGAAGTCGATAGCGACGACCTCGGCCCCCGCCGGGTAGTACGGCATGTTCTTCCCCGTCCCTACGCCGATTTCGAGGATGCGCCCGGCGGGGACGCTCCCCCAGAGCTCCAGGCGCCAGCGACGGAACAGGAGCTCCATCAACCCCTCGCGGAGGTCGTAGGTGGCGGCGCCGCGGTCGTACCGGCGTCGCGCGCGCTCCGTCTCGAGCGCGAGGTCCTCTCGCAGGACCTGGGGCGGGGTTGAGACGCTTCGGGCCATGGTTCGCCTCCTTCTCAGGCCACGTGTGGCGGCCGGAAGCGGCGCAGTCGGAGCGAGTTGGCCATGACCGACACCGAGCTGAAGGCCATAGCGGCGCCGGCCAGGATGGGGTTGAGGAAGCCGTAGTCGCCGAGCATCCATCCCAGGGCGTCGGGGACGCCGTCGAGCGCCTCGGTGAACAGGGGGTAGAGCACGCCGGCCGCGACCGGGATCAGCGCCACGTTGTAGAAGAACGCCCAGAACAGGTTCTCCCTGATGGTGCGGATGGTGGCGCGGCTCAAGGCGATGGCGGTCACCACGCCACGCAGATCTCCGCGGATCAGCGTGATGTCCGACGCCTCCATGGCCACGTCCGTCCCGGTGCCGATGGCGATGCCTACATCGGCCTGAGCGAGCGCGGGCGCATCGTTGATGCCGTCACCCACCATGGCGACGACCTTGCCTTCGGCCTGGAGCGCCTTCACCTGATTCGCCTTGTCGCCCGGAAGCACCTCGGCCAGCACGCGGTCCACGCCCACCTGACGGGCGATGGCCTCAGCGGTGCGCCGGTGATCTCCGGTCATCATGACGACTTCGAGGCCCATGCGGCGCAGGGCGCGGATGGCCTCCACCGAGCCCGCCTTCACCGTGTCGGCGACGGCGAGGACGCCGGCGATGCGCCCGTCGACGGCGACGAACATCGGCGTCTTCCCCTGTCCGGCGAGCTCCTCCGCCAACGACGCGAGGCCGTCCGGGCTCGCGCCGATCTCTTCGATGAACCGCAGCGTGCCCACGGCGACCCGCCGTCCCTCGATCTCGGCGCGCACGCCGCGTCCCGCCACCGCTTCGAACCGGGCGGGGTCGGCCAGGTCGAGGCCGCGTTCGCGGGCCGCGTTCACGATAGCCTCCCCCAGCGGATGCTCGGAGCCGCGCTCCGCGCTCGCCGCCAGGCGCAAGACCTCGGCTTCGCCGGCCCCGTTCAGGGGACGGACGTCGGTCACCGATGGACGGCCTTCCGTGATGGTGCCGGTCTTATCGAGGACCACGGTTGTGATCCGATGCGCGGTCTCCAGCGCCTCGCCTCCGCGAATGAGGACGCCGTTCTCGGCGCCCTTGCCGGTGCCGACCATGATGGCCGTGGGCGTCGCGAGCCCGAGCGCGCAGGGGCAGGCGATGATCAGGACGGCCACGGCGTTCAGGGTCGCGTACGTCAACGCGGGCTCCGGCCCGAAGACGAGCCAGATGGCGAAGTCGACCAGCGCGACGAGGATGACGGCGGGCACGAAGTAGGCGGAGATGAGGTCCGCCAGGCGCTGGATGGGAGCCTTCGAGCCCTGCGCCTCCTCCACCAGCCGGATGATCTGCGCAAGCGCCGTATCGCGCCCGACCTTGGTGGCGCGGAACCGGAACGTGCCGGTGGTGTTCAGGGTCGCGCCGAACACCTCGTCGCCCGGCCCCTTCTCGACGGGCATACTCTCGCCCGTCAACATCGATTCGTCGACGGCGGAATTGCCTTCGAGCACCACCCCGTCCACCGGGATCTTTTCGCCCGGGCGCACGATAACGACGTCGCCCACGCGGACGTCTTCGACGGGCACATCGATCTCGGCGCCGTCGCGCACGACGCGGGCGGTCCTGGCCCGCAGCCCCATGAGGCGCCGGATCGCGGACGACGTCTGGCTCTTGGCCCGCGCCTCCAGCCAGCGCCCGAGCAAGATGAGGGCGATGATGGCGGACGACGTGTCGAAGTAGACGGGGGCCTCTTCGACGCCGCTGACCCCTTCGAACAGACTCGGACGCACCGTCGCGACGACGCTGTAGAGGTAGGCGGCCGACGTGCCCATGGCGATGAGCGTGTTCATGTCGGCCGTGAGATGCCGGGCGGTGCGCCAGGCGCCGACGTAGAAGCGCCAGCCGGCCCAGAATTGCACGGGCGTCGCCAGCGCCCAGAAGAGCAGGTTCGCGACCGTCGGATCGATCCGGTCGAGGCCGGGGATGTACATGTACTGCGCGCCGACGACGAGGATGGCGGCGAGCGCGCCCGCAACGATGAGCCGCAGGCGGAGCGCACGTTCTTCGGCGCGCTTCTCGATATCCCGCTCGGCCTCGATCTCTTCGGCGCTGGCTTCGCGGCGCAGCCTCGCGTCGTACCCGGCGCCGCGCACGGCGTCCCGAAGGGCCTCGAAGGTAACCGCGCCCGGCGTGTACCGGACGGTCGCGCGCTCGGTGGCGAGGTTGACGGCGGCGTCGACGACTCCGGGGACGCTGCGCAACGCGGTCTCGACGCGCCGCACGCACGAAGCGCACGTCATGCCTTCGATATCGAGAACGAGCTCGGCGGTGTCGAGGCGGGCCCGGTACCCGGCGCTGGCCACGGCGTCGGCGACGGCTTTGAGGGAGCCGCCGTCGCGCTCGAGGGCGACCCGGGCCTTCTCGGTCGCGAGGTTGACGCTCACGTCGAGGACGCCGGGAACCTTGCGGATCGCGGTCTCGACGCGATGGACGCACGATGCGCACGTCATCCCCTCGATGGGGATGTCGATCTCGATCCGGTCTCCCGTGCGGGAGGCGTCAGATGGCGCTGGCTCGGTTCGGGTCGTCATGACCGCTACCCTCCGTCGCGAGGACTGGCTCCGGGAGCGCTTCGTCGGGCAGCCGCCGGGGCGCGAGGCCGTAGAGCTCGAGCAGCTCGCTGGTCACTTCGTCGGCGCGTCCCTCGCGGATGCCCTCGACGACGCAGGTGTGCAGATGGCCGTCGAGCAGGAGCGCCTCGATCTTCTCGATGGCGCGGCGGACGGCGTACGTCTGCTTGAGGATGTCGACGCAGTACTTCTCGTCCTCCACCATCTTGCGGACGCCGGCGAGGTGACCCTCGACGAAGCTGAGCCGTTTGAGCACGTCGCGTTTGATATCCGGGCGCATCGTGGGTTCCGCCTTCTACCATACCCCCATGGGTGGGGTGTCGAATTAGGATACCGCATACCGCAGGGCGCGGTCAAGGCGAGCGACCATCCTCGGGGCGGGCGGTGAAAGGGGGCGCCGTCTGGCGGAGGGGGTGGGATTCGAACCCACGGTGGTGTCACCCACACCCGTTTTCAAGACGGGCTCCTTAAACCGCTCGGACACCCCTCCGGCGCATTCGCATTCTACCAGTCCGCTCGCGCCCCGTTTCGCCCTTGACCCTGCCGCCACGACGCCGTACGTTCTCGCCATCCCACCGACGAAGGAGTCCCACGATGACCAGAGACCCCATCGCTGTGGTCCGCGCCTTCTGCGACGCCTGGTCGCGGCGCGACCCGGAGGAGATCGCAGGCTGGTTCACGGACGACGCCGTCTACCACAACATGCCTATGGAGCCGGCGAAGGGACGGGACAACATCCTGAACCTGCTGCGGTTCATCCTCGCCCCCGCGCAGAAGGTCGAATTCGAGATTCGCGGCGTCGCGGCCGACGGCAACACCGTCTTCACCGAGCGGATCGACCGGTTCGAGATGAACGGCAAGCAGGTCGAGCTCCCTGTCGCCGGCGTGTTCGAGGTGGAGGGAGACAAGATCCGCGCGTGGCGCGACTACTTCGATCTGGCGACGTGGACGAAGCAGGCGACATAACGAGGGGCGCGTCGATGGCTGAACGCTGGCCCCGGCCCACCTCCGACGCCGACGTCATCGCGTACTTCCACTCGCTCAGCAACTGGGGACGCTGGGGCGCCGACGACGAGCGCGGCGCGCTGAACCTCATCACGCCCGAAAAGACGGCCCGGGCGGTCGCCCTCGTGCGCGAGGGCGTCACGGTGTCGGCCGCACGCCCGCTCGACACCGCGGCCGCCGCCGACAACGCCTGGCCGTTGGTCCACCTGATGACGGGCGCGGGCACGGATCCCGGCGCCACGGGCAGCGGGGATTACCTCGCGCTCCGCTTCCACGGGTACGCCCACACCCACCTCGACGCCCTCTGCCACATGTTCTGGGACGGGAAGTTGTACAACGGCCGCGATCAGCGCGCCGTCACCTCGCAGGGCGCGGGGGCCGGCTCTGTCGCGGCGGCGGAAGCGGGCATCGTGACGCGCGGCGTGCTCATCGACGCGCCCCGGCTCCGGGGCCGGCCGTGGCTCGAGCCCGGTGAGGCCCTGCACCCGGAAGACCTCGAAGCCGCGGAGGCGGCCCAGAACATCCGCGTGGAGGAAGGCGACGCGCTCCTCGTGTATACGGGCCGCTGGCGGCGCCGCCGGAAGACGGGCCCGTGGGACGTCAACAGCGAAGGGCTGGCGGGACTCCACGCCGCGTGCCTGCCTTGGCTCCACGAGCGCGGCGTCGCCGTCCTGGGCTGCGACGGCGTCAGCGACGTCATGCCGAGCGGCTTTCCCGCTGTCGGCTTGCCCATCCATCGCGTCGGCATCGTGGCCATAGGCCTGCATCTGCTCGACAACTGCGACCTCGAGGCGCTGGCGGAGGCGTGCGCGGCGCGGTCGCGGTGGGAGTTCCTGTTCGTGGTCGCGCCGCTGCGGGTGCCGGGGGGCACGGGCTCTCCGGTCAACCCCATCGCCGTGTTTTAGCGGTGGCTCCACACCGCCGCGTCGAGCCCGCCGCGCGGGACGACGGTCTCGATAGCTCCGGGGACGACGTCCACCAGCGCGGGCGTCTCGCCCAGGTACTCCCCATCGACCTGCACCGCGAACCCGGCGGTCTCGACCTCGAACGAGCGCACCTGCCGCACGACGGCCGTGGGGGAGCGGTCGAGCGTGCCGAGGAAGGCGCGGGCGAGATACGAGGCCACGCTCACCGGTCCTCCGCGGGTCATCAGTGTGAGGTCCAGCGCGCCGTCGTCCACCCGCGCGGCCGGGGAGAGCGTGACGGCTCCTCCGTACGACCGGGTGTTGCTCACCGTGGCCCAGAAGAGGCCGGTGGCCAGCGCCTCCCCGTCCACGCGCACGCGCGCGGGCTGCGCGCGGAGCGAGAGGGCGTCCCAGGCGCCGTGCAGCACATAGGACGCCGCCCCCAGGCGCGCCTTCCAGAGGGGCGAGACGTGGTCGACCACCGTCCCGTCGAAGCCGACGCCCGCCACGAGAATGAAGTAGCGCGGCGTCCCGCCGGCCAGCGTCGCCCGGCCGAGGTCGATGCGCCGCCGCTCGCCCCGGGCGAGCTCGCGGAAGGCGCGGCGCAGGTTGCGGGGGATGCGCGCTTCCTTCGCCCAGACGTTGGCGGTGCCGGCGGGGACCACGGCGAGCGTCGTCTCGGCGCCGACGAGCCCGTTGATGACCTCGTTGACGGTGCCGTCGCCGCCGCACGCCACCACCACGTCGATGCCCGCCGCGGCGGCCTCGCGCGCCAGCTCGACGGCGTGCAGCGGCGCGTCGGTGGCGACGACGTCGCCCTCCCAGCCCTCGCTGGCGACGCCGGCCAGCGCCTCGCGCACGTCCGCGAGGGACGGCGCGCCGCGCGCTGCCGGGTTGTAGATGACGCGGACCCGCGTGGTCACGCCGGCATCATGGCAGCGGCTCAGCCGGCGGGCAACTCCCGCGGCCTCGCTCCCATGCGCCGGGCGACGCTCGCGAACACGGCGTAGTCCTGCGCGCCGACGACGGGCAGCCGTCCGTCGAACACGAACGTCGGCGTGCCGCTGACGCCTTGCGCGCGAGCCTCGTCCGTGGCGTCGTCCACTGCCCGCTCGTACCGGCGGTCCTCCAGCGCCTCGCGGAGCGCCTCCGCGGGCGCGCCGGCCTCGCGGGCCACGGCGACCAGCGTCTCGACGTCGCCGATGTCGGCGCCGTGCTGGAAGTAGGCGGCGAAGAGCTCGCGATGGAAGGCGTCGAAGCGGTCCGGGGCGCGCTCGCGGACGAACTCTGCGGCCTCGAGGGCGAGGTGCGAGTTCGGGAGGAGGCGCGGACGCCGTAGCGTGACGCCGAGGTCGTTCGCCATAGCTTCGAGCCGCTCCCAGTAGGCGAGGAGGCGCGGGCTCGGCCGTTCGAGGGGGACGCCGCCGGGCGGCGTCTCGGGATGCAGCTCGAAGGGGCGCCACTCCAGGGCGACGTCGAAGTCGCGGGCCAGCCGTTCGGCCTGCACGAGGCCGAGGAAGCACCAGGGTCAGACGTAATCGGAGTAGACGACGACGCGCAGGGGGTTCGCCGCTTCGCTCACGGCGCCATGGTACCAGGGTCCACGAGGCCGGGCCTACGGACCCGCGAGGTCCATCACGCAGTGGATGCGCCGGCCGTCGGGGCCGTCGCGCACGGCGCATCCGGCGCCTGCCTGCGAGAACACGGGGTTCAGGATCACCTGGCTGTGGGGCGGACTTCCGAGCCAGCTCCGGACGATGTCGCGTGGGCTCCAGCCGCCCCATCCCCAGCCCATCACCTCGCCCAGGTAGGCGTTCGCCGTGAAGCCCGCGGCCCGGATCCGGTCGGCGAACGTCCGGCCGTCGGGTCCCGTGTGGTCGTGCCAGTCGAGCCGTAGCGCGAGGAGCGCGTACGACGTGGACGACGTCACCAGCGCGGGGTGCACGCTCAGCGGGACGAGCCCCCGTGCGGTCCGTTCGGCGTTGACCAGCGCGAGCAGCTCCGCGGCGAGCCCTGAATCGAGGGCCGGCTCCGGCAACGGGGGAGGCGCGGGAGGCGGGGGAGGCGGAGGGGGCGGCGGCGCGGCTGGCCGGGAGGACGGCGGGCGCGTCACGCCGGCCACCTGTGCGGCGGGCGTCGGCGGCGGCGGGGGAGGAGGCGCCGGCGTCGGCTCCGGCGTTGGTGTGGGGGCCGCGGCGGTGGCGGCCCGCGCGAGCGCGTCGCCCAGGCGGACGTCGTCGGCTGGCGTGAACGCCGACACGACGCCGACGGGCTCGGCCGGAGCCGGCGCCGCCTGCATGGAGGCGACGACCAGCGCGCTCACGACGGCGATTGCCGCCAGCAGGGCGCCCGCGGAGAGCGCAGACCTGGCGGCGCCGGGCCTGGGGACGCGGGGGCTCACCCGGCCTCCTCAGAACCAGCGCCGCGCGCGGAAGTAGAGCAGTCCACCGGCCATCACCAGGAACATGACGCCCAACATGACATAAAATCCCAGGTCCCAGTGCAGGCCCGGGATGTTCTTCGAGAAGTTGGTGCCGTAGATGCTCGACACGATGGT
>DATLZC010000139.1:0-7552 GCA_035574215.1 Dehalococcoidia bacterium
CACCGCCGTCAAAGCCACCATGGCGAGTCCGCTGGAGGGCGTGCGCGCAGGGGTGGGCGCCCTCCTCGGCCGGGGGGCGGGATGACCACGCTCATCGTAGCGCCCACCGCGCGGGAAGCGCGCGCCATCGGCGCGAGCGTCGTCGCGTGCGGCGCCGGCGAGCGAGCGGGCGAGAGCGCCGCCCGCCTGCTGGACGAGGTCCGGCCCGCTGCGGTCGTCCTGCTCGGCGTCTGTGGCGGGCTCGACCCGTCGCTCGTGCCCGGGGACCTCGTGCTCGCGAGGAGAGTCCTCGCGTCGGAGGGCCGTGAGCTCGTACCCGCGGTCTCGCTCGTGGAGAGCGTACGGCCGGCGTTGCGCCGACGTGGGTTCTCATTTGTCACGGCGCCGCTCCTCACCGTGGAGCGCCCGCTGGCCGGCCGTCGCCAGAAAGCCGAGGTGTGGAACGCGACCGGCGCGGCAGGGGTCGACATGGAGAGCTACTGGGTCGCCGCGGCCGCTTGCGAACGCGGCGTGCCATGGATCGCGCTTCGTGCAGTGCTGGATGCCTCCGGAGCGTCCCTTCCCCCCGCCATACGCAACTGGACCGGCGAGGGCGACGAGCGGCGGGCGTTGGCGAGCGCTGCAGCGCGGCCGTGGGAATGGCCCGCGTATCTTCGTCTCGCTCTGGCGTGGCGGTCAGCCTTGCGCAGCCTTCGCGAGGCGATGCCCGTGGTCGCCACCGCGGTCGAAGAATGGCTCAGGTCCGCGCCTGCTGCGGTCTCGGACGCCCTCGCTTCGAAGATGAGCCCTAATCGGCTTCGTACTCCACGCGCGCGTCCGTGACGAGGGATGGCAGCTCCTCTTGCAGGAACGCGAGCGCGCGGTCATTCCCTCGTACGTAGGCGTCGAAGAAGGCCACGGCGAACGCCCGTGCCAGCTCCCGTTGCCGGTCCCCGGCCATCCGCGGGTCGTCGGGCGTGGGCGAGCGCGCCGTGCACGTCTGGACGCTGCCGCCGATGTCTCGCGCCACGGCGAACGCGTCTTCGACTAGCGTGGGCGCGAGCCTTCCCGATGACAACGCCGCCGCGCCCACTTCGTCGCCGATGTCGAGGTCGGCGAAGCTGATGTGATTGCCGCCCACCAGCTCGACGTAGTACTTCGGTGGCCGGGCCACGTCGTATCCGTTCCGGTAGCTCGAGCGGTTCACGATGAGGTCGAGGGAACCGCCCATCACCATGACGGGCACGGATGTCAGGCCGACGACGTCGGACGTGAGGAAGCATGCCGGCGGCGCGAAGGCCAGTGCGGCCTTCATGCGGTCGTCCCGGTGCGGGCCGTACACGGTGAGGAGGGCAGTCAGCCCGCCGAGCGAGTGGCCGCTCACGGCGACCGCGTCGCCGTCGATCGCGCCGGCGAAGCGGTCGCCCTCGGTCTCTGCCTTCGCCAGGAGGGAGTCGACGATGAACGAGACGTCTCCGGGCTGCTGAAGCACGCCCAGCAAGCGCGGGCCTCCCGGTGTGGCCAGATTGGACAGGGGGAAATCGGGCGACGCCACCAGATAGCCGTGGCTCGCCAGGTGCTGCGCGAACGACGCCGACTGGCGGCGCGTGCCGCTGAGGCCGTGCGCGAACACCACGAGGGGATATGGCGCACCCCGGTCGTCCAGCGGGGCGTCGCGCGTCTCCGCCGAAGAACCGTTGGCGGACGCGGGATACCAGACCTCTACTGTGAGCTTTCGCGGCGGCGAGCCCGGCACGTCTCCGTTCGGCTCCGTGGACCGCCTCTCGTCGACGAGCTCCAGCGTCGTGACGCCGACCGCGTACGGCCCTCGGTTCGAGACGAGCTCGTAGGTGTAGGGCGCCTCGGACTCGCCGCCGTCGCAGGCCGCGCCCATCAGCGCGACGACGCTCGTCATCAACGCGAGGGCGAGCATGGCGGCGCGCGCGAACGGACGTCGCAGCATCGCAGCGCCATGCTAACAGGTCGAACGGCGTGTGTCGCCCCGACGAATCGCTCTGCGCCCGCGCGCTCGCCGTGTGATATCTTCCCGAGCGAGAGAAGGAGCCGATCATGGAGCTGACGCTGTCACCCGAGGAAGCCGCCTTCCTGCACCGCGTGCTGACGAACTACCTGCCCGGTCTGCGCGAGGAGATCGCCGGGACGGAGAACTACGAGTGGCGTCAGGCGCTCAAGAAGGACGAGGAGCTGCTGAAGGCGCTGATCGACCGTCTCGAGAAGGCCGGCGTCACGTCCTCCTGAAAATCGGGATGCCCATCGCGATCGTGGTACACGGCGGCGCGGGCGCGTGGATGCGAGGTCCAGACCGGCTCCGCGCCGCTGTGGCGGCCTGTCATGAGGCCGCCGCGACCGGCCTGGCGAGGCTGCACGACGGCGCGGCCGCGCTCGACGCTGTGGAGGCGGCCGTCCGCGTGCTCGAAGACGCTCCGGTGTTGAACGCCGGGCGGGGCAGTCATCCGCGGTCCGACGGCAGCGTCGAGATGGACGCCATCGTCATGGACGGCAGCACGCTGGGGCTGGGCGCCGTGGCCTGCGTCCGCCGGGTTCTCCACCCTGTCAGCCTGGCGCGCCTGGTGTTGGCTCGCAGCCCCCACACGCTCCTCGTGGCGCACGGCGCGGAACGCTTCGCCGACGAGATGGGCTTCCCGCGCTGCGAGGAAGCGGAGCTCAAGGTCCCGGAAGTCGGCGGCGAATCTGCGGACACGGTCGGCGCGGTGGCGTGCGACGCGGCGGGTCACGTCGCCGTCGCCGCGTCCACAGGGGGCATCCTGCGGCAATGGCCGGGACGCGTGGGCGACACGCCCCTCGTCGGGGCCGGGGCCTACGCGGACGACGCTTCAGCGGCGGCCACCGCGACCGGCGAGGGCGAAGCCCTCATGAAGCTGGTCATCAGCAAGCTCGTCTGCGACCTTGTGGCGCAGGGGGCGACGCCCGAGCGCGCCTGCCGGCTCGCGCTCGACCGGCTCGAAGCGCGGCTCGGCGCGACCGGCGGCGTCATCGCAGTCGATCCCCGCGGTCGGGTCGGGGTCGCCTGTTCGTCGCCGGCGATGCCGGTGGCCTACGCGGTGGGCGACGGCCCGATCGTGAGCGGAATGTGGCCTCGAGACTTCATGGCAGACCGGGGAAGACGATGAGCCTCTGGCGAACCATCGAGGCGGACCTCATCGCGCACGACCGGCTCGAGATCGCGCCCGGGTGGAAGCCGCGCGGACGGGGCCTCGCGGCGATGTGGTGGCGGTATCGTCGCAACCATCACGCCGCCGGCATCATGATCCTGTACCGCATCCGCGAATGGGCGAGACGAAGGCCCACCCTCTTCCTGCCCGGCCTGTGCGATCGGCTGATGGAGATACTGCATGGCACCTCCATCGGGCGCGATGTCCGCCTCGGGATCGGCGTCTACTTCCCCCACGGCGGCGCGCAGATCCATGGCCGCACCACCATCGGAGACGGCGTCATCGTCGGCGTACACTCCGGCATCGGCCTCCGCGGGAGCTTCTTTAGCGACGACATGGGCACGAAGGGACCGACCATCGGCAACTACGTCCGCATCGGGACGGGCGCCAAGGTGCTGGGCGCGGTCACTGTCGGGGATCGCGCCGTCATCGGAGCCAACGCCGTCGTCATCCGCGATGTGCCCGAGGCGGCGACGGTCGTCGGTGTGCCCGCGCGCGTCGTCCGGCAGGGGCCGGTGGGCGACGAACTCCCCGCCGCGCTCGAACGACTGGAAGCGCTCCGCCGTATGGCCGCGGGCGAGGACGCAGGGCGTTCGGGCGAGAAGAACGAAGACGCCCGGACCTAGGCCCGGGCGACGTCTTCAGTTCGTCCCGCGCCTCCCTACGTCCTGAACTCCTGCATGATGGTGATGACGGCCGGCCCGAGAATGACGATGAACAGCGTCGGGAAGATGCAGAGCACCAGCGGGAAGATCATTTTGACCGGGGCCTTGTAGGCCTGCTCCTCCGCTCGCTGCCGGCGGCGGACCCGAAGCTGGTCGGACTGCACACGCAGCACCTGCCCGATGCTCGACCCCATCTGCTCCGCCTGAATCACGGCGTTGACGAACGTCTGGAGATCCTGCACGCCTGTACGTTCGCCCAGCTCCCTGAGGGCGTCCCGGCGCATCTTGCCCAGCGCGATCTCGCGCAGGGTTCGCGAGAGCTCCTCGCCGAACGGTCCCTCGACGCGCTCGGCGACACGCGCGAGGGCTGCGTCCAGCCCGAGGCCGGCCTCGACGCACACCGTGATGAGGTCGAGTGCGTCCGGCAGGCTCTTCACGATGGCGGTCTGCCGGGCGGACACCCGCTGGTTGAGCCAGAACTTCGGCAGCATCACGCCCATCACCACGGCGACGACGAACATGAAGAGGGTCATCATCGAGACACCACCGCCGGTGACTACCAGCAGGAAGCCCAGCATGCCGAAGACGAGCACGCTCGCGACCTGGAACATCAGGAAGTTCGTCAAGGTCATGGGAGACCCTGCCAGCGTCAGTTTCGACTCGATGCCCGAGACGAAGCCCTTCGGGAGCATGCCGGCGAGCGCCCGCATGGCGCCGTCGAAGAGCGGCTTGCCCACGCGCTCCTTGAGCGAGAGGCCCACGTCCGGCGACGCCCCGTAGTCGTCCCGGCCGCGGGTGAACGCCTCCAGCCGGGCCCGGGCGGGATTGGAGCCGCGGCTCGTCAGAGCCAGGATGAACAGTAGAACGGCGCTAGCGACGGTGATGGCTGCGAGCGCTGCCATGGTTACACCTCGATGTTCAGGATGCGCCTGATGATCATCAACCCGACGGCCTCCAGAAAGATGGCCGCCACGATCATCACCCGGCCCAGCGTCTCGGTGAACAGCGGCGTGATGTAGTCAGGGCTGATCACGAAGAACAGGCCTCCCACGCCGAAGGGCAGCAGCCCGATGACCAGGCCGGTGAGGCTCTGCTGCGCCGTCAGCGTCTTGATCTCGCCGCGGATGCGGGCGCGCTCCCGCATCGTCTCAGACACCTTGTCGAGAATTTCCGAAAGGTTCCCGCCCACCGTACGCTGCACGATGATCGCGGTCACCACGATGTCGAGGTCGTAGCTCCCGCACCGCTCGCTGAGGGCCATGAGCGCCTCTTCGGCGCTCGACCCGACGTTCATCTCCTGGATGGCACGCTGGAGCTCGGTCCCGATGGGGTGGTCCATCTGCTCGGCGGCGGTGTTCATACTCTGCAGGAGGCCGAACCCGGCCTTCAGCGCCTGCGACATCAGGGTGAGCGCCTCGGGAAGCTGGGCCTCGAGCTTCGCAATGCGCCTGCGTTGTCGCATCCTCAGGTAGTAGTTGGGCGCCCACCAGCCCGCGATCGCGGCCGCCATCGCGCCCAGCACGCCGAGCACCGACGGCCCCGCCACAACGATCACGACCGCCGGCAAGACGATGGCCATTGCCAGACGCAGCACGATCCATTCGTTCGCGTGGAAGCCCAGGTCCGCGCGCTCCAGGTCGCGGCTCACCTGCTCGAGGTACTCCCCCTTCAGGAGCCGCGTGATCGGTCCGGGACGGGCGTCTGTCCTCAGCGGCGCCGTCACCGGCGTCTCCACTGGCGACGCGCCCCGCATGAGGCCCTCGAGGCGCCCCCTGACCTGGACCGCCGCCGCGGAATTCGCGCGATAGAGCGCGAAGAGCGTCACGGCCACGGTCGTCATCACGCTGATAGAGGCGAGAAGCGCCAATCCGTCCATGGCCTAGCCTCCTCCTCCCGCCGCGGCGGTGAACAGCTCTGCCGGCAGCCGGATCCCGGCCACCTCGAAGCGCTCGGCGAAGCGAGGCCGAATTCCCGTCGTGCGGAACTCGCCGAGGACGCGCCCTTCGGCGTCGACGCCGGTCTGGTGGAAGCGGAACAGGTCTTGCAACGTCACGACCTGGCCCTCCATCCCGGCGATCTCGGTCACGTGCGTCACCTTGCGCGACCCGTCGGGGAAGCGGGCGATCTGGATGATCAGGTGGATGGCCGAGGCGATCTGCTCGCGGATGGCGCGCACGGGAAGGTCCAGGCCCGCCATCAGGATCATGTTCTCGATCCGCGCGAGGGCGTCGCGGGGCGAGTTCGCGTGCACGGTGCCGAGAGACCCCTCGTGGCCCGTGTTCATCGCTTGCATCATGTCGAACGCCTCCGGGCCGCGCACCTCACCCACGATGATGCGGTCCGGGCGCATCCGGAGGGCGTTCCGCACCAGATCCCGCTGCGTGACCTCGCCCTTGCCCTCGAGGGACGGGGGTCGCGCTTCGAGCGACACCACGTGGCCCTGCTGGAGCCGCAGCTCCGTCGGGTCCTCGATGGTGATGATGCGCTCGGTGTCGGGAATGAACGACGAGAGCGCGTTCAGCATCGTCGTCTTGCCGGTGCCGGTACCACCCGAGACGATGATGTTCAGCTTCACGCGGACGCACGCCCGGAAGAATTCGGCGAGCTCGCGCGTCATCGTCCCCGTCTGGATGAGGTCTTCGATGGTCATCTTGTCCACCCGGAACTTCCGGATGGTGATGGTCGGACTCTTGGGGGCGACGGGCGGAATGATCACGTTGACACGCGAGCCATCGGGCAGACGCGCGTCCACCATGGGCGACGACTCGTCGACACGCCGTCCCAGGGGCGCGACGATACGCTCGACGATCCGCATGACGTGCGCTTCGTCGCGAAACCGGACCGGGCTCAAATACAGGCGGCCCTCCCGCTCGTAGAACACGACGTCGGGCGCGTTGACCATGATTTCGGAGATCGAGGGGTCGCGAATCAGCGCCTCGATGGGACCGAGGCCGAGCACCTCGTCGGCGACAGCGGACACCAGCTCGTCGCGGGTCGCGCCGACGATCCCGGGCATCTCCTGCGCGATCAGCGTGCGCGCGGCCGATTCGACGGCTTCCCGCGCGCGCTCCTTCTCGAGCCCTTCGAGCTTCGACGGGTCCAGCTCCTCGATGAGCCGCTGGTGCAGAGTGAACTTCAGTTGTTCGAGGGCCTCGGCGTTCTGAGCCGAGCCCCCGCGGCCGATCGTTCGTGGTTCCGTGCGTCGGGGTTGCCATTGGAACGAGCTCATCTCAGGCTCCTCACGTGGCGATGGATTAGACGGCCTTGCCCAGGAACCGGTCGAGGAAGCCGCGCTTCTGCGGCCGCGTGCCGGTCAGGGCGTGGGCCAGCTCCGTGATGCTGCGCGACACGCGCGCGTACGGCTTCGACAGCACGACCGGCTGCCCGAGCTGCGTGCTGCTCGACACAGCGAGGTCGTACGGCACCTGCCAGAAGACCTCGTACTCCAGCACGCGCTCGACGTCCTCCTCGCGCAGGCTGTTCGCCGCGGTCGAGTGGTTGATGGTCAGCTTGACCTTCTCTTCGGGCACCGACGCCGCCCGCAGCATCTCGAGCGCCAGCGCCGTGTCCTTAATGCTGGCGATGTCCATGCTCGTGATGAGCAGGATCAGGCTCGCCATCTCCAGCGTGGTCGCGATCAGCTCGTTGAACGTCCCGGGCGTGTCGATGATGACGTAGTCGTGCGTCTGCGCCAGCAGATCGACGATCTTCTCG
>DATLZC010000140.1:0-10092 GCA_035574215.1 Dehalococcoidia bacterium
ATGAAGGCCACGCTTCAGCGTGGCCGGCCCTCACCCGCTGATGAAGGCCACGCTTCAGCGTGGCCGGGGCGCCATGCGCGGTCGCCCCACCCCCGCGGGGCCGCCGTCGGGTCGTGGTCATGCTGAGGCCGACCGCACGGAGGCCGAAGCATCTCATCGCCCGTACCCCATCGCTTGCCGTGTGCAGCCCGACCGGCCATGAACCGGCGGCCACCCTGAAGGGTGGCCTTCATGGCCAAGGGCGGGGCCGCGCCGGGGACGCGATGGCCGGATACATCCGGGGGTCAACGCACCTCGTACCGGCGGAGCTTCTCTTCGTCCAGCTCCACGCCCAGCCCCGGCTTTTCGGGCAGCCGGACGTAGCCCTCCGCGTCGATGGTGATGGGCTCGGTGAGCATGAAGTCGCGCAGCTCCGGCGTCCAGTTCGGCGGGTCGAACGGGAACTCGAGGAAGGGGCAGTTGGGCGCCGAGGCCGCAACCGCCATGTTCGCCGCCAGCCCTAGCCCGTTGGTCCATGTGTGCGGCGCGAAGAGCAGCCCGCGCGCCTCGGCCATGCCGGCGATCTTCCTGGCCCCGGTGATCCCGGCGACGAACGTGGCGTCAGGCTGGTACACGTCGAAGCATCCCTTGTCGAAGTACGTCTGAAACTCGAAGAGCCCCAGGTTGAGTTCGCCGCCGGCGATGCGCACCGTCGTCGACGCCCGCAGCTCGGCGAGCCCGTCGTAGTCGTACGCCCAGAGCGGCTCCTCGAGCCAGAAGACGTCGAACTCCTCCATGATCTGCGCCATCTCGATGGCGGTCTTGCGGTCCCAGCGGGGCGTCGCGTCCCCGGGGAGGCGCCAGCCGTGGTTCGCGTCCACCATGATGGTCATCGAGTCCCCCACCGCCTCGCGAACCGCCTCGAGCGTCGGGACGTCGTCCATGGGGTTGGGCGCGTGGAAGCGCAGCTTCACTGCCTTGAACCCCATCTCCCGCATGCGGAGCACCTCGTCGACGCGCCGTTCCTTCTCGTGGATCTCGCCGGTGCTGGCGTACGCGAGGATGCGGTCCCGCGCGCCGCCCAGGAGCTTCCACAGCGGCAGGCCCGCGGCCTTTCCGGCGATGTCCCAGAGGGCCACCTCCAGAGGCCACGGGCGTCCCATGAAGTAGGCGATCTGCGCGATGGTGCGCGCGTGCTCCTCGATGGCCAGGGGGTCGCGCCCGACGAACAGCGGCCCCGCCGTGTTCATCCGCGTGAGCACGCCGCCCCCGCCGACGCCGACGATCCCCTCGTCGGTGTGGACTTCGACGATGGTGACGTCCTGCTCCCGCTCGGGCCACGGGCGCCACGTGGGATGAAACGGGCGGTCCTCGTGAGGGAAGCGGAAGCGCCGGGTCCGGATCTCGGTGATCTTCATGGCACGATCCTTTCGCGCTCGACGGGGCAGAGCGTACGCCAAGGCGGCGCTGTGCGCACGGCGTCCTCAGCCTGGCGGGTGCTCGCTCATGACCGACCAGCGCACGATGGACGGCAAATGCCGTCCGTCTTTGACGAGCATGAACAGCGCCAGCGCCAGGTAGGCGAACGCAAACCCGTACCGCACGCCGCTCTGCGGCATCACGAGCTGCGCGAGGAAGAGACCGGCGAGCGGGATGGCCCGGAGCGGGCTCAGCCGGAGTTGCAAGAGCAGCGTCAGGGCGAAGGCCGACTGCGCCGCCGTGAGAAAGACCTCCTCCGTCTGCCGCGCGTCCATGGGAAGAGCGCCCAGAGAGCGGCTCGACACGGCGAAGGCCACGGGCAGGCTGGCGATGAGCAGCGTCCACTGGTTCACCTTCGACGAGATGAGCGCGGTCATCCCGGCGTCGGCGGCCCCGCGGTACACGAGGTAGCCGGCCGCCAGAAACTCGGGCGACTCCGACGCCAGGGGCGCCAGCCACTGGACGAGCAGGAACTCGTCGATGCCGAACTCCTCGCCGGTGCGCACCAGCGCCTCGGCGAACGGCTCCGAGGACGCGAGGATGACCCCTCCCGCCCAGAGGAAGAGGACCGCGACGGCCAGCCGCCGCCAGCGGGTGGGCAGGCCGGCAAGCACCTCGGCGGGCCCCTCGAGCTCGGGCTCCTCCACCGGATGCCGCCCCGCGAGCCAGAGGTAGAGCACGAAGAGCGCGCCCAGCGCCGCCGTGTCGGCCAGCGAGATGTCGCCCTTGAGCGGCAACACGAACGAGTACACGGTCGCCGCGGCCAGCACAGTGACCTCGAGGCTCACCCGCCGGGGCAGGTGGAGGGTCATCGACGCCCGGCGTCCCCGCCAGTAGAAGATGGCCAGCACCATCGGCCATCCCAGGCCCACCAGGAGCCGGTTCCCGCCCGTCATATTGGCCGCGGCGTAGTGCGCGTACTGGATGTCGTCGCCCGCCCGCCAGGCGAAATAGAGGTCGACGGCGTACTCAGGGAGGACGGCGATGAACGCGAGGAAGGCGAGGGCGAGCGCCCGCGAGATGTCCTTCTGGGCCGCCTCGGCCGCTGACCCGAGGATGAAGGCCGCCGTCAGGATGCCCAGCCCGAAGATGCCGATCTCGGCGATGGTCCCGGGGTGGGCGCCCGACAGCCGCGTCACGATGGCGGGGACGCCGAGCAGCATCGTGCCGCCGAGCAGCGCGCCCGTGACGACGCGCGCCCGCGCGCTCGTGTGTGGGGCGGGCTCGATGGTGGACGCCGGCAGGTGGTTCGATGTCACTCGCAGCAGGAAGGGCACGGAGCGCCGCCGCGGCGCCCGGCGAACGTCACCGCACAGTACGGAGCCCCGGTCTCGAAGTCAAGCGCAGGGCCGGGGGCGGCCGGCGACGTCAGAGATGGACGCGCCAGAGGGCGTCGAGGGCGAGCCCGGCGACGAACAGCAGGCCCGCCTGCCGCGTGTAGCGGAACGCCCAGGCCACGTACCAGAGCGGCCAGATGGGATAACCCTGGGGCGGCCGCTCGGGCTTCGGCCGGGAGAACACCCGGAAGATGGCGGGAAGATGCCGCGCCGGCACCAGCGCCAGCAGCGTCCACACGCCCGTGACGCCGGCGGCGACGAGCACGACCACCAGCGCGAAGAACGCCGCCATCAGGGCCTGCGTGAGCCGGCGAGCGAGGGCGTCCCCCAGGATCACCGGCAGCGTGTGGATGCCCCGCGCCCGGTCGGCCTCGAGCTTGTCGAGGTGCTTCCCCAGCAGGACCGTGGTCACCAGGAGTCCGTAGGGAACGCTGGCCGCGAACACCCACGGCTCGACCTCGCCCGCCGTGACGTAGTAGGTCCCGCCGGTCATGAGAGGGCCCCAGACGAGGAAGACGCCGAGCTCGCCGAGGCCGATGTGCTTGAGGCGCACGGGCGGGGCGACGTAGAAGACGCTGATGAACAGGCCGCTCAGCGCGAACACGGGCACGGGCCAACCGCGGAGCCACGTGAGCCACGCGAGGATGGCGGCGTCGGCGGCGTTCACCGCCGCGATGGCCGCCAGGAGGCCCCGTCTGGAGATGAGGCCGCTCAGCACCGGGTGGGGCGCGTACTGCGCCCGGACGTAGTCCTCGGTGTCGACGCCTGCCTCGAGGTCGAAGTAGTCGTTGATCATGTTGTTCGCCGCGTGGGCCAACACCAGCCCCAGCGTCGACAGCGCGAAGGCGCCCCAGTGGAATTCGTCGGCGCCCGCGGCCAGGAGCCCGCCGATGAGCGCGGACGTCAGCGTCATGGAGAACACCGACGCCCGGGTGATGAGGAGCCACCGGGAGACGGCGTCCATGGGACGCCCGGGCGCCAGGTTGCTGGTCTGCAGCACGTGGACCCAGTCGCGAACGGCCATGACGGCGATAGTGTGCAACGCCGGGGCCGTTCTGGGAAGAGCGGCGCTTCCGCATCCCGCGCCGGTCCCGTAGAGTAGGCGCCATCACGCACCGGAAGGGGACGGACCATGAGCGAGACACGCAACTACTGGGGAGTCGTCAGCCCGCTGCCGGCGCCGCTCCTGAGCCAGCAGGCGCAGCAGGCGGAGGCGATGGGCCTCGAGGGGCTGTTCGCGCCGCAGGTCTACGGCCCGCCGTTCATCCCGCTGGCCGCCGCCGCGATGGCGACGTCGCGGGTGAAGCTGGCGTCGGGCGTCGCGCTGGCGTTCGCCCGGTCGCCGTTCGAGACGGCGATGGCCGCCATGGACCTCGACGCCATCAGCGGGGGCCGCTTCATCCTCGGCCTCGGCCCCAGCGTCCGCTCGTGGAGCGAGGGCTTCTTCGGCATGCCCTACGACCCGCCGCTGGCCCGCCTCCGCGAAATCGTCGACATCGTCCGGCGGGTCGTCGCGGCGTCGCACACGGGGGAGCTCCGGGAGTACCGGGGCCGCTTCTACACCCTGGACTTCCGGGATTTCCAGCCGCTGCGTCAGCCGGTGCGTCCCCGCATCCCCATCTGGATCGCGGCGCTGCGGGGCCCGCTGGTGCGGCTGGGGGCCGAGATCGCCGACGGCGTCATGGGCCATCCCATCTGGTCGGTCCGCTGGGCCACCACCAGGATTCCGGAGGACCTGAAGGCGGGCCTGGCCAAGGGCGGGCGGACGCGTTCGGACATCCACGTGAACATCTGGCAGTGGGTGGCGCCCAACCCCGACCCTCGCGAGGCGATCCAGGACGCGAAGGCGACGGTGGCGTTCTACGCCGGGGTCGCGCAGTACGAAGAGTACTTCGCGGCCCACGGGTTCCGCGAAGAAGCGCGGCGCCTGCAGGCGGGCGTGCAGCGGGGCGATTACCTCAGCGTCGCCCACCTGGTGCCCGACGAGATGGCCGAGACCTTCGTGGTGTGCGGGACGCCCGACCAGGTGCGCAAGCGGCTCGAGCCCGTGTGGGAGGTCGCCGACTCGGTGTGCTACGTGCCGCCGTCCTACGGGCTCGACCCGGGGAAGCTGCTGCGATACGCCGCGGCCATCGCCGAGACGTTCTACGGATGATGGCGGCGGCGTCGGCGTCGCTTGACGGGCGTACACGGTAGCGTGTAGGCTGCGCCGCATGAAGCGGCGGGACGAACGCGGCTGGGACGCCGAGCGCGTGCGGCGTTTGCGGGCGCGCCTGGGGCTGACCCAGCGCGAGCTGGCCGAGGAGCTCGGCGTGCGCCAGCAGACGGTGAGCGAGTGGGAGACGGGCGTGTACCGCCCGCGCGGGGCGTCGGCCCGCCTCCTGGGCCTCGTGGCCGAGCGGGCGGGCCTGGACGCCTACGACGCGGGCCCGCCGCCAGAGGACGCCGGCCGGTGACGTCTCCGGCGCCCACTGAAGCGCTCCTCCACGACCTCTGGGCCGGACAACGGTTCCCCGCGAGCGCCCTGGTGACCCGCCAGGGCGTGCCGGTCCGTGTGCTGCACCGCGGCCGGCGCGGGCGCGGCCCCGGGCCCGACTTCCGCGGCGCCGTCATCGCCGGGCCGTCGGGGTTGACCCTCCGGGGCGACGTCGAGCTCCACGTCCGCGCCTCGGAGTTCCGCGCCCACGGACATCACCGGGACCCGGCGTACGACGGCGTCATCCTCCACGTCGTCTTCGAGGACGACGTCGGCGCCGACACCACGCTCCGCTGCGGGCGGTCCGTCCCCGTGGTCGCGCTGGCGCCGTGGGTCTCGCGGCGGGAGGGCGAGATCGAACGCTGGCTGGCGCGGCCGGCGCTGTGGCTGGAGCCGTGCCACGACGCGCCGGAGCGTCTGGGGCCGGAGGGGCTGGCCTCCGCGCTGGACGCGCTGGGCGACGCCCGGTTCGAGCGCCGCGCCGCCGCGCTTCGCGAAGCCGCCGGGCGCGACGGCCCGGAGCAGGCGCTCTACGCCGCCTACCTGGAGGCCCTCGCCTACGGCGGGGACCGCGACGCCATGCGCGCGCTGGCCCGCCGCCTCCCGTGGGGGGAGGCTCTGCGGCTCTTGGGCGGGGACCGCGCCGCCCTGGCCTCCCTGTTCCTGCGGTCGGCCGGGTCCCTTTGTGAACGGGGCGCCCGTCCTCGGCGGGGCCGTCCGCACAACGATCCGGCGCGCCGGCTGGAGGGGCTGGCGGTCCTGCTGGCCCGCTCGGGCGGCCCCGCGCGGCTCGCCGCCTCGGCTGCGGAAGCGAGCGGACCCGAGGGGGCCATCGGCGCCTTCGTCGCCCGGGCGGGGGGCGGCCCGGCGCTCATCGGGCGCTCGCGCGCCATCGAGCTCCTGGTGAACGCGGCGCTGCCGTTCCTGGCGGGCGCGGGTGAAGGGCGCCTGGCCGACGCCGCCCGCTCGCTGTACCGCCGGCTCCCCCGGCCCGGCCGGTACGGCGCCCTGGCCTTCCTCGAGGCGCAGCTCCGGCGACCGGGCGCGCCCGCGGTCACGGCCCGTCGCCAGCAGGGCCTGCTCGCCCTGCACCGGGAGTGGTGCGCCGCGGGCGGCTGCGGGCGGTGTCCCCTTTCGCCGCCCCTCAGGGAGCCGGCGCCGCGGCAGGAAGCTCCAGCAGCGCGTCGCCGTTGAGCGCGAAGAGCCGGCCCCCAGGGCCGACCGCCACGTCCCGCAGGTCGGTGAACGACGGGCTCGTGAGCTGCCGGAGGAAGAGGCCGTCCAGCGAGGCGACCACGATGCGGCGGTTGCCCCGGTCGGCGATGTAGACCTCGCCCCTCCTCAGGTCGACGGCCACGCCGGCGGGGGACGACAGCGGCTTGTCGATGCCGGCGAGCGGGAACGTGAGCTCCTGTCCCGAGTTGAACCGGCGCACGCGCGCGCCGTCGATGAGATAGACGTCGCCCGCGGCCACAAGGTCGGACGCGGCCGCCAAGTCGGGGGCGGCGAGGACGCTCTGCCGCTCGCTGTCGAAGCCGCCCTCCGTGGGCACGTAGCGCCAGACGGTGGCGCCGGCGGCGTCGAGCACGTACAGGCTGCCGTCGTAGGTGGCGAGCGCGTCGGCCGAGCCCCATTCCTCGGGGTTGCGCAGCGCCAGCGTCCGGGCGGCGCCCCCCGGCGGGATGGCGTAGAGCCGCCGCCCGGCGTCGAGCGCGAGCAGCGCCCCGAGCTCGGGCGCCCAGGCGATGCGCTGGACGCGGGCCACCACGGCGCCTCCCACTTCGTCGCCCTCGCGCAGCGCCACCCGCGGGGCCGGGCCGCCGGGGACGAGGGACGCCTCGATCACCCGGCCGCCCGCCGTGTCCAGGAAGAAGGCCACGTCGCCGGCTATCTCGACGCGGGCGGACGACAGGTCGCCTGCGACGGCCGTACGGAGGTCCACCAGGGGCGTCAGGGTGCCCACGTCGGTGACGGCGTCGAGCATCTCCACCGCCGCCCGGATCTGCCCCTGGGTGGTGATCACGAGGTCGTCGGCGGGGTCGATCGCGGCGGCGTCGGCGATGGCGCGGCTCGCCTCCTCGAGCCAGCGGCGCTTCTCGCCCGGGTCGGTCTGCTGGCTCGCCAGATACAGCGCGCCCCGGGCGTGGGTGAGGGCGGCGTCGAGGCGGTCGCGGCGGCTCTCCTCGACGGAGCCGGGGAGCGCGCAGTAGGCGACGACGGCGGCGAGCCCCACCAGGAGCGCCAGCGCGACCAGCGGCAGCGGGAGGCGCAACCCCCCCGATGGCCCCGTGCGACGGCGGAACACCCCGGCGCTTCCCTCGCCTCGCAGGCGCACGACCGGACGGGTGACGTCGACGCTGGGCGGATGCTCCGAGGCGAACGTCTCCACCTCCCGGTGCGTGGGGCGGGTGACGAGCGGGATCTGGCTCCCTTCCTCGGGAAGCGGCGGCAGCCGGGCCGTCCGCTCCCCAGCGGGGCGGAGCCGCGGCTCCCTGCCCGCGGAGATGGGCCGCGGAGGCGGCGGGGCCTCCTCGGCGGGAGCGGCGGCCGGCGCCGGCTCGGGCTCCTCGTAGCAGGCGAGCATGACGAGCGAGAAGTCGGGCTCGTCCTTGGTGAGACGGTACAGGTCGGGAAGGGGCTCGTCCTGGGCCAGGATGCGAGCGAGGGTGGCCTCGTCGATGAGCCGGTCGAGGCGGGTGGAGCAGATGAGGACGCGGGCGCCGGGTGTCACGGGGGCGCGATGCAGATCGGGGTAGAGGTCCTCCGCCAGGCCGAGGGCGTCCTCGGGGTCGCGCTCCTCCGGAACGAGCCTGCGAAGCTCGCCGTTCTGGAAGATGTAGGCGAGGGAGGGCCCCACGAGGGCGACGTAGGCCTGCGTGCCCTGGACGGCGAGACAGGCGGCGCCGCTCGCGACGCGGTGCTCACGCAGGCTCCGCTGGTTCCACTCGCGCAGGTGCTCGTGGGCCGCCCGCAGCGAGCGGATGACGGCGCCGGTGAGGGAGAGGGTGTCCTGACGGAACAGCCGGCCGACGACCTCGACGAGCTGGCCGCAGAACTGCTCGCTCCCCGGGAGGGCGGGCTCGACGATGACGTAGAGCTCGTCGGTCACCTCGTCGGGGCGCTGGCGGACGAAGGCGCCCATCCAGGGGCCTTCTTCCTGCACGCGGCCGTCGACGATACTGTACCGGCCGATCCAGGTTTTGATCGCCATGAGAACATGCGGATGGTAGCGCAGCCCCCGCCCCCTCGCTAGCGCGGGGCCCTACCGGCGGCGCAGGGCGCGGCCCGGCCCGCCAGGAAGGGCCGAACGGCCGTCGATTGACGGCACCCAACGTCGGTTGCGCCACAGATAGAGCGACCGTATACTCTCCCGCGTCGTTCCCGGAGCGAAAGGAGCGCGATCATCATGGCCCGTCGAACCGTGGCGGCGGCCGAAGGCGTCGTGCCGTCCGCCGGCTACACCTTCACCATGCGTCTCCAGTATCCCAACCGGATCGGGATGCTGGGCAAGATCACGTCCCTCATCGGCGAGGCCGGCGGCGATATCGGCGCCGTCGACATCGTCACCTCGTCCCGCGAGGAGATCGTCCGCGATTTTACGGTGTCGACCACGGACGACACGCAGGCGCGGGCCATCATCGCCGCGCTGAAGAAGTCGAAAATCGTCACCGTCCGCAGTGTGGCCGACCGGGTGTTCCTCACCCATCAGGGCGGCAAGATCCAGATCGCGAACAAGGTGCCGGTCGAAAACCGGCGCGACCTCTCGGTCGTCTACACGCCCGGCGTCGCCCGCGTCTGCATGGCGATTCATAAGGAGCCGGAGGCGGTCTGGAACCTGACCATCAAGAAGAACTCGGTGGCCGTGGTGAGCGACGGCACCGCGGTGCTCGGCCTGGGCGACATCGGACCCGAGGCCGCGATGCCCGTCATGGAAGGTAAGGCGATGCTCTTCAAGAGCTTCGGGGGCGTCGACGCCTGGCCCATCTGCCTGCGCACCAAGGACCCCGACCAGATCGTGGAGATCGTGAAGGCGATCTCGCCGGGCTTCGGGGGCGTGAACCTGGAGGACATCTCGGCGCCCCGCTGCTTCTACATCGAGGATCGGCTCAAGAAGGAGCTGGACATCCCGGTCTTCCACGACGACCAGCACGGCACCGCCGTCGTCGTGTTGGCCGCGCTCATCAACGCCCTCAAGATCGTCCCTAAGAAGATGGAGGACCTGCGCGTCGTCATCGCGGGCGTGGGCGCCGCCGGCATCGCGTGCGCCAAAATCCTCATGGCGACGGGCGTGCGCGACATCGTCGGCGTCGACCGGGCCGGCATCGTGTACCGGGGCCGCGAGGCCGACATGAACGAGATGAAGGTCTGGTTCGCCGAGCACACCAATCCGCGCAACCTCCGGGGCTCCCTCAGCGACGCCATGGAAGGGGCCGACCTCTTCCTGGGCCTCTCGGGGCCCAACATCCTGACGGTGGACGACATCAAAAAGATGGCGCCCGACCCCATCGTGTTCGCCATGGCGAACCCCGACCCCGAGATCAAGCCCGAGCTGGCGGCTCCCCACGTGCGCATCATGGCGACGGGCCGGTCGGACTATCCCAACCAGATCAACAACGTGCTGTGCTTCCCGGGCCTGTTCCGGGGCGTGCTGGACGCGCAGGCGCGGGAGATCAACGAGGAGATGAAGATCGCCGCCGCTCACGCCATCGCCAACACGGTGAGCAAGAGCGAGCTGCACGAGGAGTACATCATCCCGAGCGTGTTCAACAAGAACGTCTTCCGGAACGTGGCCAAGGAGGTCGCGGCCGCGGCGTATCGCTC
>DATLZC010000141.1:0-3650 GCA_035574215.1 Dehalococcoidia bacterium
ACGCCTCCGCATCGAGCCCTTCGACCCCGACCTCATTCAGCCGGCCAGCGTGGACGTGCGCCTGGACCGCGTCTTTCGCGTCTTCAGGGTCACGCACCACCCGTACATCGACGTGCGCCAGCCGATGGAGGACCTCACGGAGGAGGTCGTCATCGACGGGGAGCGGCCGTTCTTCATCCACCCCGGCGAATTCGTGCTCGGCAGCACGCTGGAAACGGTGACCCTCCCCGACGACATCGTCGCGCAGGTGGAAGGCAAGAGCTCCCTCGGGCGCCTGGGCCTGCTCATTCACGCCACCGCCGGGTATGTCGACCCGGGGTGGACCGGCAAGCTCACCCTCGAGCTCTCGAACTCCGCGAAGATTCCCATCGCCCTGTACTACGGCATGCGCATCGGTCAGCTCTCCTTCCTCCGCATGTCGACGCCGGTGGAGCGCCCCTATGGCAGCCCCGAGCTGGGGAGTAAGTACCAGGGACAGACGGGCCCGACCCCCAGCCGGTACCACCTGAACTTCGATCGCGAGAGGGACCGCCCGTGACGGCGTCGCAGCCGTCGGAGCCCATGCGCCGCGCCCTCGACCTCGCGCGGTCGGCGCTCGGCAGGACCAGCCCGAACCCCGCCGTGGGCGCCGTCGTCGCGCAGGGGCCGCACATCGTGGGCGAGGGGGCGTATCTGGGCCCCGGCGCGCCCCACGCCGAGATCGTCGCCCTCCAGCGGGCGGGCGAGCTGGCCCGGGGCGCCACGGTGTACGTGACCCTCGAACCGTGCAGCCACGACCGCACCCGCGACGGCCAGCCGCGCCTCTCCTGCGCCCAGGCCCTTATCGACGCCGGCGTCGCCCGCGTGATCTACAGCATCGACGACCCCGACCCCCGCACCGCGGGACGGGGCGCCGCCATGCTCGCGGCGGCGGGCATCGCCGTGGAGTCGGGGGACGGCGCGCAGGAGTCGGCCCGCATCCTGGAGGCGTACCTGAAGCACCGGACGACGGGGCGGCCGTTCGTCATCGCGAAGTTCGCGGCGTCGCTGGACGGCAAGATCGCGGCCTCGAGCGGGGATTCACGCTGGGTGGCGGGGGAGGCAGCGCGCGCCCGCGCTCACGAGGAGCGGGCGAAGGTGGACGCGATCGTGTGCGGGATCAACAACGTGCTCCTGGACGACCCCCAGCTCACGGCGCGGCCCGGCGGACGGCTCGCCGAGCGCCAGCCGCTGCGCATCGTCGCCGACAGCCGGGGGAGGACGCCGCTCGACGCGAAGGTGCTCGGGCCGGGCGGCCCGACCATCATCGCGACGACGGAGGCTTCGTCCCCTGCGTGGCGCGCCGCCATCGCCGAGCGCGGCGCGGAAGCGCTGGTGCTCCCCGCCGGGGAGGACGGGCGCGTCGACCTCGAGGCGCTGCTCGACGAGCTGGGCCGGCGTGAGGCGCTGTCGCTGCTGGTCGAGGGCGGCGGCGTGCTGCTGGGCAGCTTCTTCGACCGCGGACTCGTCGACAAGGTGACGGCGTTCATCGCGCCGGTGATCATCGGCGGCGGGCCCTACGACGCCGTCGCCGGCCGCGGCGCCGAGCGCATGGCCGACGCCTTGCGGCTGCGCGACGTGACCATCGAGCGCCTGGGCGACGACGTGCTGGTGGTGGGCTATCCGTCGCGAGGCATATAGCGCTGAGGATTGGCGAAAACCAGGGCCGCACCGAGCCGCTCTTTCCCATGAAGGGCCAGGCGGCCCGGGCGCGCGTCCGTCAGCGTGTGCGTATCGTCCTCTTGACGCGACTGCTACAATCGGCGCCAAGAAACCGAGGGGCCGAGGAGGAGAAGGACATCCATGCACTACCGGGGATTCTGGACCAGAATAGCAGTAGCAGCGTTGGGCATGCTCCTTACTGGTTCACTCGGGTGGCCTGCCCACACGACCGCCGCTCCTTCCACTCTGCGCTATCTCGCTATCAACGTGGGGAACGCTTCTCCACAGTACGGTTGCTGGGAGTACAAGCTCTGCCGGGCGCAGGACGTCCAGAACCTTCGGAACTACATTGCCACCTGGCAGCCCGACATTATCCTCTTGTCCGAGGTGTACCGGGCAGCGCAGTTGACCGGTACGGCCAACAACGGGCCTATCCTTCCACCCGGCTACACAGGGATGTGCGGTCAGAGTCGTGACCGATACACGGGGGCCCTGGTTTCTTGGGACGCGCCCAACGCTTCCCACGAACACGAGTGCATTGCGTGGAA
The DNA here is from genome assembly GCA_035574215.1 of Dehalococcoidia bacterium. GTDB lineage: Bacteria > Chloroflexota > Dehalococcoidia > DSTF01 > JACRBR01 > DATLZC01. The sequence continues at coordinate 2,229 of DATLZC010000141.1, forward strand.
AACGTCCAGACTCTCGTACGTGGCCGGAAGCGCCGCCTCCGCCTACGGGAGAAATGACGCCTACGGGCAGTCCAACTGCAATTACGACTTCACGGGGTTCCGCGTCCGCCTCACGCTGGACGGCCAGTACACCATTACGGCCGTGACCGTACACCCCGACTCCGGGAACACCAGTTGCCGTACGGAGGAGATCGCCCGCTACTGGTCCACCCTGGCCGACGGCGCCTACACGATTATCGGCGGCGACTGGAATACAGAATCAGACGCGGAGATCCAGCGGCCCGCCACATTCGCCATCAATTACAAAGGCGGCCAGCACTGGAATCTGGCCTATCACAGCAACGAATACAGCGCCGTGTACGCCTGGGGGCTGGTGAAGTACAAGTACGACCACGCGTTCTCGAATTTCGGAACGCCCTTCACCGCGAATCTCACGTACGGGTCGGTACTGGGAGGCTACGACGGGCATCCCCGCGCGGACGGCGGCGAGGGCATGGACCATCGTCAGATTCTCGTCGACATGGCGCTGCCGTGACGACGGGACGCAGGAGGACGCGACGAGCGCGGCCGGGACCGACGCGCGATTCGCTGACCACCCTGTTCGTCATCGCCCGGCTGGCGTGAGGCTCCGCCGAACCGCCCTGCGTGTTCCCGGCAGATCTGCCGGAGGGCCCCTTACGCGGCGAGGCCGAGGGCGCGGAGCGCGGCGCGCTTCAGCCGCGGCGCGAAGGACGACGGCGGCTCGGAGGCCTCCCCCTCGAGCCAGCGCCGCCCGTAGGCCAGCGCCGGATCCAGCACCACCGCCAGCGCCAGGTCCGGCGTCACCCCGTCGCATTCGGCGGCGAGCCGTCGCGCCAACCCTCGCCACGCCGTCGCCAGCCGTTCCGTGACCTCACGAAGCTCCGTTCGCAACGTCTCCGGCAGGCCGGGCATGTCCTCGAACTCCTCGGGGCGAAAGAGCGTGTAGTAGCGGCTCTCCCGCGGGCTCTCCTCCATAAAGGCGAACAGCGCGTCCAGGTACGCCTCGACCATCGCGGCGGTGGAGTCCGCCTCCTCCATGCGTTCGCTCAGCTCGGCCTCGAAGTCGCGAGCCACGGTCAGGAACAGGGTCGCCGCCATCGTCTCCTTGTTCGGAAAGCGGTGATAGATAGACCCCACGTGGCAGCGAGCCGCCTGGCAGATGTCCTGGATCGTGGTCGCGCGGTACCCCTTCCGCACGAAGACATCGAGGGCGGCGTCGAGCAGTTGGTCGTCGGAGAGGAGGCGGCGTCTGGGCATCGGCGTTGCGTAAATTGAATGCTTGCTCTAGAATAACGATTCCAGAGCGCGCGCTCAACCGCACGCTGTCGTCTCGGCGCGAGCCGTGGAATACTGACATCGAGCCGCCCGGTTCCGGGCGCCACGCGGGGTGGACGGATGTTC
>DATLZC010000142.1:0-22373 GCA_035574215.1 Dehalococcoidia bacterium
ATGTCCCGCGCCACGCAGGACGTGGAAGGCGTGCGCCTGTACATCAGCATGGGCCTCCTCCGGCTCATCTATGTGGTCATTCTCCTGGTGGTCGCCCTGACGCTGATGTTCCTGACGAGCTGGAAGCTCGCCCTGGTGGCCACGGCGTTCATCCCGCTGGTGGCGGGCCGATCCATCCAGGTGACGCTCGGGCTGCGTCCCATCTGGCTCCTGGTGCAGGACCTCCAGGGGCGGCTCGGCACCGTGATCCAGGAGAACCTCTCGGGCATGCGGGTGGTGAAGGCGTTCGCCCGCGAGGACGAGGAGGCGGCGAAGTTCGAGCGCGAGGCCCGCGCGCTGTTCGACAACGGGTACGCCACGAACCGCGTCCAGGCCGCGAACACGCCGCTGCTCACGGGCATCTGGACGCTCGCCATCGTCGCCGTCGCCTGGATGGGCGCCGTCGAAATCAAGAATGGCGCCCTCAGCGTCGGCGACCTCTCGGCGTTCGCGCTCTACCTCAACATGCTCGGGCTTCCCATCCGCAGCCTCGGCTGGATCGTGCTGCTGTTCGCACGGGGTCAGGCGGCGGCGCAGCGCATCTACGAGATCCTCGACGCCGAGTCCGCGGTCAAGGAGAAGCCCAACGCCATCGTGCTGGAGAACGTGAAGGGCCACGTGCGCTTCGAGAACGTCTCGTTCGGCTACGATGCCGTCTCGCCCGTGCTGCGGGAGGTCAGTTTCGAGGCGAAGCCGGGACAGATGGTCGCGCTCCTGGGCCCGACGGGCTCGGGCAAGACCACCATCGTCAACCTGCTCCCGCGCTTCTACGACGTCACCGGCGGGCGCATCACCATCGACGGCGTCGACATTCGCGACGTGACGCTGGCGTCGCTGCGCAGGGCCATCGGCATCGTGCAGCAGGACGTGTTCCTGTTTTCGGCGACGATCCGCGACAACATCGCCTACGGCGCGGTGGACGCGACGCAGGAGGAGATCGAGCGGGCGGCGCGCATCGCCCGCATTCACGACTTCATCACGAGCCTGCCCGACGGCTACGACACGTGGGTGGGCGAGCGCGGCATCACGTTGTCCGGCGGGCAGAAGCAGCGCGTCGCCATCGCGCGGACGCTGCTGTTGAATCCCCGCATCCTCATCTTCGACGACTCGACCTCCAGCGTGGACACGGAGACGGAGTATCTGATTCAGCAGGCGCTGGCGGAGCTCATGGAGGGCCGCACGACGTTCGTCATCGCCCAGCGGCTACGAACGGTGAAGCGGGCGGACCAGATCCTGGTGCTGAAGGACGGCCGCATCGTCGAGCGCGGCACGCACGACGAGCTGATCCGGCGCGACGGCCTGTACCGCGAAATCTACGACCTCGAGCTGCGCGACCAGGAAGAGGCGCTGGAGCGGCTGGCGGCCGGGGCGCCTGTGAGCGCGCCGCTGAGCGCCGGGGGAGGCTCCTGATGGCGTACTGGGGCGCAGGCGGCGCTGGCGGCTGGGGCGGCGGCGGCCCCATGGGGATGTGGCGGCAGGCGCAGCAGGGCGTCCTCCGGCCGAACACGCTGCGACGCAGCACGGACGGCTGGGACGACGAGGAGCTGGGCTCGGTCTACAACCACCGGGTGATGCGGCGGCTCATCCCTTACCTCGCGCCGTACAAGTTCCGCGCGACCCTCGCCCTGGTGGGCATGCTGGTCTATTCGTTCACGTCCATCTTCCAGATCGACGTCATGGGCCGGATGGTGGACGCCGCGAGCAAGGCCGACGCCGACGCCATCACGCGCTACGGCTTTATCCTCGTGGCTATGGCGGTGGGCGGCGGACTGGCGTACTACCTCCAGCTCGCGAACACCGGCTGGATGGGGCACCGGGTGCTGTACACGCTGCGCAACCAGATGTTCCAGCACCTCCAGAAGCTGTCGCTGCGCTTCTACGACAACAACGAAGTCGGGCGCGTGATGTCGCGCATCACCAGCGACGTGACGACGCTGCAGGATCTTCTCACGTCGGGCCTGCTCACCATCATGGCCGATTTCGCCGGGCTCGCGTTCGTCGTCTACATCCTGGTCCGGCGTGACGTCGAGCTCGCTCTTATCACGTTCACGGTGGTGCCGTTTCTCGTCGTGGCCCTGGCGCTCTGGCAGCGCTACGCGCGGCGCTCGTTCATCCGGGTGCGGCAGGCCATCGCCATCGTCAACGCGAATCTTCAGGAGAACGTGTCCGGCGTCCGCGTGATCCAGAGCCTGTCACGCGAGCGCGAGAACGTCCGGCGCTTCGACGCCGTCAACCGGGCGAACTTCGACGCCAACGTCCACGCCGGCCGCGTGACGGCCGCCGTCATGCCGATCGTCGAGATCTCCGTCGCGACGGCGACGGCGCTCGTGGTGATCTTCGGCGGGGCGCTGGTGCTCGATGGCGCGATCTCGCTGGGGACATGGCTGGTCTTCGCGCTCTCCATCCAGCGGTTCTTCGACCCCGTGCGCGACCTCGTCCTCCAGTACACGCAGCTCCAGCGGGCGATGGCGGGCGGCGAGCGGATCATCGAGGTGCTCGACACCGAGCCCGAGATCAAGGACGCCGACGACGCCATCGAGGTCGAGGACATCCGTGGCGAGGTGGTGTTCGACCATGTGAACTTCCACTATGTCGAGGGCGTGCCGGTGCTGCGGGACATCAACCTGCACGTGCGGCCGGGCGAGACGATCGCGCTGGTCGGGCCGACGGGCGCCGGCAAGACGACCATCACGTCGCTCGTCCTGCGCTTCTACGACGTCACCAGCGGGCGCATCCTCATCGACGGCGTCGACATCCGGCGGATCAAGCGCCGGTCGCTCATGCGGCGCATGGGGGTCGTGCTGCAAGATCCGTTCCTGTTCTCGGGGACGGTGCGGGAAAACATCCTCTACGGCCGGCCCGGCGCCACCGAGGAGGAGATGGTGGAGGCCGCGAAGGCGGTGGGCGCGCACGACTTCATCGTGCGGCTTCCCGAGGGCTACGACACCGTGCTGCACGAGCGCGGGTCGAACCTCTCGGTCGGCCAGCGGCAGCTCCTCAGCTTCGCGCGGGCCGTGCTGGCGAACCCGCGCATCCTCATCCTGGACGAAGCGACCGCCAGCGTCGACACCCAGACGGAGCGCGTCATCCAACGGGCGCTGGACCGCCTCCTCGAGGGACGGACCTCCTTCGTCATCGCCCACCGGCTGTCCACCATCCGGAACGCGGACCGCGTGGTCGTCATCGACGGCGGGCGGATCGTCGAGATGGGGACGCACAGCGAGCTGCTGGCGCGGGGCGGGATGTACGCCCGGCTGTACCGCATGACCTACGAAGAGCAGAACGGCCGGCGCGACGCCTCTAGCGTCGCAGCCAGCAGCGTCACCCGCACCTGAGCGGTCAGGCGGCGTCGTCGGGGGAGCCGATGGGCGACCGCGGCGGCGCGGCCGGCGCCGCCTGCTCGGCGCGCACCGCCTCGCTCGGACACGCGAGCTGCACCACCGACCCGTTCACGACCACCACCGGGCGCTTCCACCGCAGCGTCCCCAGTTCGTGCAGGATGGTCACCGAGGTCAGCGGGAAGAACGTGGCCAGCAGGTTCGGCAGACTGAGGCCCACGTCCGCCTCCGGAGCGAGGTGGAGCAGCCCGTCGACCCGGTAGGGCGGAACGAAGAGCGTCACCGGATGCGTCACCTTGTCGACGAGCTCCGTCCGGTGGACCTGCTGCCGCAGCCGCACGATGTTCGCAGGCTCGATGACCGTGGCGAGCACGATGTGGTGGCGAGAGATCAGCAGGGGATCGACCTCGGCCACCACGGGCAGGCCCGGGCGCACGCTCTGCACGACGGCGTCCCGCAGCACGATGTGCTCGCCCCGCTGCCGCAAGAGGTCGATGAGGCGCACCCGCTCGTTGACATCGTCCGACCGTCCGGACGCGATGTGTCCGAACGTCACGACCTCGACGAACGCCGCGCTGCCGAGCCCGCTCGTGGACGTCACGATGGATACTGAGCCTCCACCGGAAATATCGGCGGGCCGGCCGCAATCGGGAGCGGGAAGCTCCCCGATTTGCCCTCAGCGGAAGGTGGTTCCGGGGTCGGCCCGCGTGCCGGGGGGAAGGGTCACGCCCCGCGCGACCGCCACGTCGTCCGCGAGCACGCAGTCGCGGATGACGGCGCGCTCGCCGGCGCGGGCGCGCCGCCCCAGGATGGAGCGTTCGACGACGGCGTCGGCTTCCACGACGGCGCCCTCCCAGAGAACGCTGTCCTCGACGGTCGCCCCTTCCCCGATCTCGCAGCGCGGGCCGATGACGCAGGGGCCGAAGAGGCGGGCCTCGCGGGCGACGCGAGCGCCCGCGCCCACGAGCACGGGGCCCGCCACGTACGCGTCGCCGTCGACGGACGCGCCTTCTTCCAGGAGCAGGGCGGTGCCCTGTTCCGCCGTCTCCTCCGCCGCCACCTCGAGCAGGTCGAGGTTGACCTGCAGGTAGCGTTCCGGCGAGCCCACGTCGATCCAGTAGGCGTCCTCGTCGACGAAGGCGAGGACGCGCCCACCGGAGGCGATGAGCTCGGGGAACACGCGGCGCTCCAGATAGCCGTCGATCATCGCGCGCTCGTCGTCGGGGACCAGGTCGAGGACCTCGGGCTCGAAAATCCAGACCCCGGCGTTGATGAGGTTGGACTTCTCGGTCCCCCTGGCGGGCTTCTCTTCGAATCCGGTGATCCAGCCGTCGCGGTCGACCTCGGCGACGCCGAAGTGCCAGGGCTCGTCGACGGGATGCAGCATGATGGAGAGCACAGCCCTTCGTTCACGATGACGGCGCAGCATCTCGGTGAGGTCGGCGTCGGTCACGATGTCGCCGTTGAGGACGAAGAACGTCTCGCGGACGCCGCGCGCCGCCTGCTTCACGGCCAGGCCCGAACCCAGGGGCCGGTCTTCGTACGAGTAGCGCAGGGCGAGACCCAGGCGGGCGCCGTCGCCGTATCGCTCTTCGACGGCGGTGTTGCCCGCGGAGCCGGCGATGACTGCGGTATCGACGCCGTGCCCTGCGAGATGGGCCAGCAGGTGCTCGATGAGGGGGCGATTCAGCACGGGCACGAGCTGCTTGGGCGTCGTGTACGTCAGGGGGCGAAGCCGCGTCCCCAGGCCGCCGGAGAGCACGACCGCGAGCATTGCCGTGATTATAGAATCCGGCGCGCCAGGGCCCCAGAGTCGGGACGCCGTGATAGAATCGGGATCGCCCGCGACCCCACCGAACGGACCCTGCGAGCCGTGTACGCTGACGACTCCCATGCCTGGCTTCTGAAGGCGCTCCGCGAGACCGCGGGGGCCCTTCAGTCGTACGTCTGGGGCCTGGACGACGAGGCGTTGCGCCGGCGCCCCGCGCCCGACGAGTGGTGCCTGCTGGAGCTGCTGGGCCATCTTCGGGATTGCGAGCGGCGTTATCTCGAGCGTCTCGAGGCCATGGCGTTCGAGCGCGAACCGAAGATCGCCGCCTTCGACGCTGAGTCCATCCAGCCCGACGTGCCGTACGTCCTGCTCGACCCCGACGAGACCCTCGCGGAGTTCGAGTCCCTGCGCCACCGGACGCTCCGGCTGCTCCGGTCCCTCTCCGACGAAGACTGGGAGCGCACGGGGCTGCATCCGTATCTCGGGCCGGTCACCGTCACGCAGGTGGTGCGGGAGATGAGCGAGCACGACCTCTCGCACGTGTGGCAGGCCCGCCGCATCGTCGAAGCCGTGACAGGCGTGCCCGCGGACTGAGCGCGGTTGCCGTTCCGGCATCCTCCCCGGTACGCTGCGAGCGAACTCCGACGCATCGGGAGCCGCCATGTCCGCCGCAGACTCGTCCTCGCCTGTCCTTCGCTGTCCGCGCTTCGAGCTTCCCCTCGGGCAAAAGACCTATGTCATGGGTATCGTCAACCTCACGACCGACTCGTTTTCGGGCGACGGCGTGGGTCGCGACGTGGACGCCGCGGTCGAGCGCGCCCGGCGAATCATCGAGGATGGCGCCGATATCGTCGACATCGGCGCCGAATCCGCGCGGGCGGACGTCCCGGTGGCGGACCCACGGGACGAGATCGCGGTCGTCGTCCCGGTCATCGAGCGGCTCGCCCGCGAGACGGACGCGCTCATCTCCATCGACACCTACAAGCCCGACGTGGCCGAGGCGGCGCTGCGGGCGGGCGCGCACATCGTGAACGACATCGGCGGCTTCAAACAGGGCACGGGGACGGCCGAGGTGGCGGGTCGCTACGGGGCGGCCCTGGTTCTGAACTACACGTACGAGCGCCCGAAGGTGCGCCCTGCGCGGCCGCCGGTGTACGCCGACCTCATCGGCGAGCACCTGGCGTTTCTGCGCGAGCGGGTGCAGATGGCCGTCGCGGCCGGCGTGCCGGAAGAAGCGCTCATCGTCGACCCCGGCGTCGCGTTCGGAAAGTCGCACGACGAGGATCTCGAGGTCCTGCGGCGCCTGGGGCGGTTCCGCGAGCTCGGGCGGCCGGTCCTGGTCGCCGCGTCGCGAAAACACGTCATCGGCGCCGTCCTCGGCCTTCCGCCGGCCGAGCGGGTCGAGGGGACGGCCGCGGTGGTGGCGCTGGCCATCGCCCAGGGCGCGGACATCGTGCGCGTCCACGACGTGCGCGCGATGACCCGCGTAGCCCGCATGGCCGACGCCATCGTGCGGGGGCGGCTCGGGGACTACGCGCCGGGCGAAGGCTCGTGGCCGTGGCCCGCGGGCGTCGCGCCCCTGGTCTGACCGTCAGGACCGCGCCTGGCGTTCGGCCTTGCGCTCCTCCGAGAGGTCGAGATGCCGCTTCACCACGCCGATGCGAGACAGCAGCGGGAGGCGCTCCCACATCAGGATCAGCAGGACGAAGGCCGTGAGCGCGACGCCGATCAGGTACTCGCCGGCGCCCACCACCACGCCCACGGACGCCATCGCCCAGATGCCGGCGGCCGTGGTGAGGCCGCGGACGCTCGTGCCCTCGCGCATGATCATCCCGGCGCCCAGGAAGCCGACGCCCGTCACCACGCCGGCGATGAGCTTTTCGGCTGTCGCCGGGAAGGACTCGACGCCGATGCTCGTGAAGGCCGCGGCGCCGAGCGCGACCATCGCATGCGTCCGGTCGCCGGCGGGGCTGCCCTGGCTCTCGCGCTCCCAGCCCACGATGAAGGCGAGGACCGCGGCCAACGCCATCCTGCCGATGAACACGAGGTCAGAATCGAATCCGTCGAACACGTCACTCCTCCCTTGCTACGCGTCTCTCGAATCGGGGCCTCAGTCCGCGGTCGCCTCCGCTCGGGCCGGCGCCTCGCGCCCGGGTCGGCCGTTGGGCCAGAGCATCGACGCGGCGACGGCCACGGCCAGCGCGACGCCGACGACGCCCAGCGACACCAGCGTCGGAATCTTGTAGACGTCCGAGATCAGCATCTTCATGCCGACCCACACGAGAATCGCCGATAGCGCCGGCTTCAGGTACACGAACCGGTGCACCACGCCCGCGAGCAGGAAGTACAGCGACCGCAGGCCGAGGATGGCGAACACGTTCGAGGTGTAGACGATGAACGGATCCCGCGTGACCGCGAAGATCGCCGGAATCGAGTCGACGGCGAACACGAGGTCGGTGGTCTCGACGATGACGAGCACGATGGCGAGCGGCGTGAGGAGCAGGGCGCCGCGCTCCCGGACGAAGAACCGCTGGCCGTGATACTCGGTCGAGACCGGCAGGAAGCGGCGGATGAGGCGCACGGCGGGGTTCCGCTCGGGGTGGAGCTCCTCGTGCCGCTGGGTGAGCATGCGGATTCCCGAAAGTACGACGATGGCGCCGAAGAGGTACATGACGACGTGGAAGCGCTCCAACAGCTCGGCGCCGACGAGAATGAGGACGCCGCGCATCACCAGCGCCCCCAGGACGCCCCAGAAGAGGACGCGATGCTGGTAGGCCGCCGGAACGGCGAAGTACGTGAACACGAGGACGAAGACGAAAATGTTGTCGACGCTGAGCGACTTCTCGATGAGGTAGCCCGTCAGGTACTCGAGGCCGCGTTCCTGGCCGCTGACGACGAACACGCCCGCGCCGAACGCGAGGCCGAGGGCGATCCAGATGACGCTCCAGATCGTCGCTTCGCGCAGCGAGACGGCATGGGCCTGGCGATGGAAGACGCCGAGGTCGATGGCCAGCAGGGCGAGCACGAACAGGGTGAACAGCGCCCAGGGAATGAGGGTCTCCACGACGTCGAGTCTCCTTTCGCGCGCCGCGGGGTATACAAAAAGACCCGCGGACGCATCCGCAGGTCTCACCGGGCGATGTCGCCCCGCGCGCCGGCCCGCCTCTTCGGGCGGACGTATTGACGACGCGCGGCCTCCGCGTCGATGCGGAGCGGTTACTCCCCTGAGTCGTTCATACGGTAGCGAAGCGCGGGCTTCATCGCAAGGGTACGACCCTCGACACCGGCGGGCGCCAGTTGGTAGCATGAAGCGCTCCGGCAGGAGGACGCCGGAGCGCGTGTTCGCGCTTCCGTCGGGGTGTAGCTCAGCTTGGTGAGAGCGCACGGTTCGGGACCGTGAGGTCGGCAGTTCAAATCTGCCCACCCCGACCATCCGACTCGAGGGTCGGGTCAGCGGGAGCGGGACGCCAGCTTGCGACGGGCGCGTCGCAGGGCCCGGCGCTTCGCCTGGCGCTTGATCTCGCCGTTGGACACGAACCGGCGTCGCGCTTTCGCCTCGCGAAGGACGCCTTCGCGCTCCACCATGGAACGGAACCGGCGGAGCAGGTTCTCAGGAGACTCGCCTTCGCGAAGTTCGACCATCAGCACGCGCATTCACCTCCTCGCCCGGGTCCGCGCGAACGGAGCGGCTCATGTGGCGCGACTCGCTCGGTTGGTCACGCCGGGCCAAGTTCAGAGACGTCCAGGGAACAGCAGGGAGACCGAACCCCGGGGTCGCTTCATGATAGCAGTCCGCCCCGCGCGCCGAAACCGCCCTCGGGGTGACGCCGTACCCTGCTGAAGGGGGTTCTGCGGGCCGATATTGCTGGGGATGTCCGGCGGAGGCCGGCGCCGTCATCAGCTTGTGATACTGGTCGGGAGACCTTACAATCTGGCGAACTTTCAGGGAGGAGGAAGGTTATGACCTTCCAACCCGTCGAGGCGCACGCCGGACTGCGTCGCCGGCGGAGCGAAGAGGCCATCCGTCTGGCGATGCAGGGCCGGTGGCAGGAAGCGGTCGAGGCTAACCGCGCGATCCTCGAGCTGTTTCCGAACGATGTCGACGCCTGGAACCGCCTGGGCAAGGCGTACAGCGAGCTCGGGCAGAACCGTGAAGCCATCGAGGCGTACGAGAAGGCGTTGTCGCTGGAGCCCGGCAATCAGATCGCCCGCCGGAACCTCGAGCGGCTGAAGGCCGCGGCCGGCGCGGCTGCGGCGCCCGCGCCCCAGGCGGCGCCGCGCGTCAGCCCGCAAATCTTCCTCGAAGAGACCGGCAAGACCGGGACGACGACCATCGCCGGCGTGCCCCCGGAGGTCGCCGCCAGGCTCCGTCCCGGCGACGCCGTGCGTCTCGTGGACCGCGAGACTGCGCTCGGGGTCGAGACGATCGATGGCGAGGACGTGGGCATCGTCGAGCCGCGCATCGGGCTGCGGCTGCTCAAGCTGATGAAGGGCGGCAACGAATACGCCGCCGCCGTCGCAAGCGTCTCCGACAGCACCGTCAAGGTCATCATCAAGGAGACGTACCAGCACCCGAGCCAGGCAGGGAAGCCGTCGTTCCCCATCACCGCGACGGGCGAGGCTGTCCGCCCCTACATCAAGGAGGGGCTCCTCCGCTTCGAAGAGGAGGAAGAGGAGGAAGAAGAGGAGCTCGCCGAAGAGGTCGAAGAGGTCGAGGAGTGGGAGGAGCCGGAGGCTGGCAAGCCCGCTCGCCTCTTCGAACCCGCCGCGGACGTCGACGACGAGGAGGAGTTCGAGGAGTAGCGCGCCGGCGCAACCGCTGTGTCGCATCGCGGGCGGAGGTGATTCACCTCCGCCCGCTTCCTCTGGTACGCTCGGCGCGATGCCTGAGATCCCCGACCTCGAAGCGATCCGCGGCTTTCTGAATCGCCGCATCCCGGGCGTGCGCATCGATGAAGCGCGCATCCTCATCCCGGTCGTCGTCCGGTCGCCGCGGGCCGAATTCGAGTCCATCCTCAAGGGGAACCGGTTCGGAGAGGTGTCCCGCCGGGGCAAGTTCCTGCTGTTCTCGCTGGAGAGCGGCCATCTGCTCGTCATCAACCCGATGCTGGCGGGCCGTTTCCAGTACGGGCCGCCGTCCCTCCGAAAGCGGCCGAAGACGTGCGTGGTCCTGAGCCTCGAGGACGGACACGAGCTCCGGTACGCGGACGAGCGGCTGATGGGGAAGATCTACCTGGTGCGGTCCGAGGACCTCCTGTCGGTGCCGCAGTTCGCGGAGATGGGGCCGGACGCGCTCGACGTGAGCGAGGACGAATTCGTAGCGCGGCTTCAGCGCGGCACGGGGCAGATCAAGAACCTTCTGACGAACCACAAGGTCGTCGCTGGCATCGGCAACGCCTACGCGGACGAGATCCTCTTTCGGGCGCGCATCCACCCCTTCCGCAAGCGGCGGGACCTGTCGGAAGAAGACCTCAGACGCCTCTACCGGGCGATGCGCGAGGTCTTCGCCTGGGCGACGCCCATCGTCTCGGAGCTCATGAAGGACGAGCTCGATTACTCCGAGTGGCGGGAGCACCTGAAGGTGCACCGGCGGGGCGGCGAGCCCTGCCCGGTCTGCGGGACGCGGATCAGCGAGGTCAGCCCGAATCGGCGGGTGACCAGCTTCTGCCGTACGTGTCAGACGTGAGGGCGGCTGCTCAGGAGTAGCCGTCGAAGCGGGGCGTCCAGCCGGGCACGAACTTGCGCCAGCCTTCCTGCGACTCGAGGTACGGGAAGACGACGTAGTAGCGGCCGACCTTCGGGCGGAAGGGCTCGCGCAGGAGCGTCATCTTCGCCTCCTGCGGCGTCCGGCCCGCCTTCTTGTGGTTGCAGCTCTTGCAAGCCGAGACCAGGTTCTCCCACGTATGGGCGCCGCCGCGATGCCGCGGAATCACGTGGTCCAGCGTCAGGTCTTTGGTCTGCTTGCCGCAGTACTGGCAGGTGTAGTTGTCGCGATTGAACACCTCGCGGCGCGAGAGCCGCATCTGCGGAAACGGCCGCTTGATGAGGTACGCCAGGCGGATGACCGAGGGCAGCCGGTACGTCTCGGAAGGGGTGCGGATGTAGCCCTCGCCGTGCTCGAGCACTTCGGCCTTCCCGCGGTCGAGCAGCACGAAGGCCCGGCGCGCGTTGCATACGTTCAACGGCTCGTAATTCTGGTTCAGGACCAGGACGGAACTGTCGATCATCGTCGATGCCCGCGGGATGGTCACGTCATCATACCAACGGGCGTTCGGGAGCATCAATCGGGTGTGCCATCGACGGCGTGCGGATCGGCATCGCCGGTAGGAAAGCCGTGCGCCCGTGCCCTTGGCGCGCGTGGCCCCTACCGCTGACGAGGGTGGGTTGCGTCTCATTCAACGGCGGAATGTCCTGCTAGAGTGCCGGGCGGGCCGCGTGGATGTCCTACCGGATGACGCGCCGCTCTTGCGTAAGGTCACCTCGATGTCGGCGTCAACGTTGACAAGTGCCCCTGCCGAACCTATTATCGCTTAAATCTCCGGAGAGGATGGGCGATGGTAGATAAGCGAGCATATTCGGCAATAGCATCATTGTCTGCGTTTTTAGCCTTTGTCGGATCATTTCTTCCATGGGCCAAGGTGGCGGCTCCGTTTGTGGGCGAGGTCAGCAAGTCTGGCATTGAGGGGGATGGGATGATCACGTTGTTGCTGGCCTTGGTGGCCATGGGCGTGGTTGCTTGGTACTTCTTCGGCACCGGGCGAGGTATTTTAAGGTGTTTGGTCCTTACGGCGGTGGGGACCATAATTGCACTCGTAGCCGCCGTGGACATTACGGATGCCCAGGGCTGGGCTGCTGACGTTGAGCGAGAGGCCGAGGGCGTCGCTCTGGCAAGGGTTGGTGAAGGGCTCTACGTCACGCTTATAGGAGGTATAGGCGTGGCCGGGGCGGGTGCGCTCGGGACTTTTCTACCGATTCGGCGGCTCGTCGAACGGCCAGCAGCACCATCTGAGAGGGAGTGAGTCGCAGCCACTCAGCGCCCTAGCCGCTTAGCCATCGCCGGCTCGGCAGTCGGCTCGCTTCCATCCTCCGCGATTAAGCGAGTAGACGGCTAGCCGATGTAGTCGTCGACGGCCTGCTCGAATTCGTCGGGCAGCACGCGGGTCAGGACCGGGAGCCTGTCGACCATGAAGTTGCCCAGGAGCGACTCCTGGATGGTCTCGCGCAGGTCGAACTTGTCGTACGTGACGAAGACCAGCAGGACGGCCTCGATGATGATGAACGCCTTCACGAAGCCGAAGGCGGCGCCGGCGAGCTGATCGAAGATGCCGAGCTGGAGCACCTGCACCGTGGGTTTGAGGAGCATCGCCGCGATCTGCCCCGCCAGCGTCACCGCGCCGAAGATGATGCCGAACGCGACGATGCGCGCCGTCTCTTCGTTATCGATGGCGAGCAGCACGTCCTTCTGCAAGTCCTGATAGAAGAGCCCGGCGAGGATGACGCCGAGGATGGCCGACGCAATCGTGACGACCTCGCGGATGAAGCCCGCGGAGAACGCGGCCCCGGTGAACCAGAGCACCACGACGATGATGACGCCATCGAGCCAGTTCACGCGATGATTCCTCCTCCTTGATGCTCGGCGGCGGGGGCCGCGGCCTGCACTGCCGCGCCGGCCGAACGGCTTCCTCCTAGCTCCTGAGCGCCGGCCAGCGCCGCTCAGCCTCGGCGCCAGCCCACAGAAGCGCAGCGAGCAGAATTCCCCCCAGGAGCGCGCCTCCGACCACGTCGCTGGGCCAATGCGCGCCCAGGTAGACGCGGGACGCCGGAGTAGTGACGATGATGAAGGCGCACCACGCGCGCACCAGCCACCGCACCGGCTGCCACGGGATCACCCGGCCCGCCATCCACCAGACGAGACCGTAGAACAGCACCGCGGTGAGGGCGTGCCCCGAAGGAAACGAGAAGCTGGTCGAGCCGTCGTCGATGACCCGCACGAGAGCCTCGTCGGGCCGGGGGCGCTCGACGAGCCGCTTGACGACCTCGCCGACGGCGCGCGCCGGGAACGTCGCGAGCGTGAGCCCCGCTTCCAGTGGTCGCCGGGCCAGCGCCAGCGCCACCGCCAGGCTCACACCGATGATCCCGGCGGGCCACGGCTTGCCGACGTCAGTGATGAATCGCATCGCGCCGCTCAACACGGGCGGGTCCACGGCGATCCACCGACGGGCGGCGCCGAGATCGCCCGGGAAGCGGTCGTACACGGCGGCCATGACGGCCATCGCCGTGAACGCGACGACACAGGCGAGCCATCCACAGAACGCGGGCGTGCGCAGCGGGGCGGGGACGCCCACGGAGGAGCGGGGCCGGACCAGCGACGTCACGCCGCCAGTATCCGCTTTCGGGGCCGGCGGAAGCAACCGCCTGCACGGGCGGTATACTGGCATCACCACTCAGCGGGAGGAACCGCCATCGACCGCGAACGGCTCCGCGAGCTGCTCCAGCGCGTCGCCTCGGGCGATGTGTCCGTCGCCGATGCCCTCGATGCCCTGCGGGCGATGCCGTACGAGAACCTCGGGTTCGCGAAGATCGACCACCACCGGAGCCTTCGGGACGGCTTCCCCGAAGTCGTGCTGGGGGAACGCAAGACGCCCGAACAGATCGCGGCCATCGCCCAACGCCTCGCGGAGCGGAACGGCCGCGTGCTGGTGACGCGCGCCACGCCGGACGCCTTCGCCGCTGTGCGTGCGGCGCTGCCCGACGCCCGGTATCACGAGACGGCGCGGTGCATCACGGTCGAACGTGAGCCTGTCGAGCGGCGCGCCGGCGTCGTCGTCCTGTCGGCGGGCACCGCGGACCTCCCCGTCGCCGAAGAGGCCGTGGTGACGGCGACGATCATGGGGTGCGACGTCGCGCGCGTCTACGACGTGGGCGTGGCCGGCATCCATCGCCTGCTCGACCACGTCGAGCTGCTGCAGGCAGCGAACGTCGTCGTCGTGGTCGCGGGCATGGAAGGGGCGCTGCCCAGCGTGGTCGGCGGACTTGTGGGCGTGCCCGTCATCGCCGTACCAACGTCCGTGGGCTACGGGGCGTCGTTCGATGGTCTGGCGGCGCTCCTCACGATGTTGAACTCCTGCGCCGCGGGCGTCGCGGTGGTCAACATCGATAACGGCTTCGGGGCGGGGTACCTGGCCGCCGTCATCAATCGCCTCGCCTGGACGCAGCGTCCCGATTGACGACCGTGAGCCGCGTCGGCTATCTCGACTGCTTTTCGGGCATCAGCGGCGACATGCTGCTCGGCGCGCTCATCGACGCGGGCGCGCCCGAGGATGCGTTGCGCGCCGAGCTGAGCCGGCTCCGTCTGCCCGGCTGGCGGCTCGAGACGCGGCGCGTGAGGCGGGCAGGTCTCGCCGCGGTCAAGGCCGACGTCGTGCTCGAAGACGCCAGTCCCCCGCATCGGCGGTTGGGCGACGTGCTCGGCCTCATCGAGGCGGCGGACGTGCCCGAAGCCGACCGCGAGCGCGGAGCCGCCGTCTTCCGCGCGCTGGCCGAAGCAGAGGCGCGCGTGCACGGCGTCGCCCCCGAAGAGGTGGAGTTCCACGAAGTCGGGGCGGTCGACGCTATCGTGGACGTGATGGGCGCGGTGGCCGGCCTGCGGCTGCTCGGCGTCGACGAGCTGTACGCCTCGGCGCTGCCGGCCGGCTCAGGGGCGGTCCGGGGAGCGCACGGCGAGCTGCCATTGCCTGCCCCGGCGACGCTCGAGCTCCTGGCGTCGGCCGGGGCGCCCCTGACCGACGCGCGAGGCGACGCGCCCTTCGAGCTGGTGACGCCGACGGGGGCGGCGATCGTGACGACGCTGGCCACGTTCGGGCGGCCGGCGATGCGACTCGAGCGCGTCGGCTACGGAGCGGGGGCCCGGGAGGTCGAGGGCCGGCCGAACGTGCTCCGCCTGTGGGTCGGCGAGCGCGTCGACGACCGCGCCGGGACGATGCTGCAGATCGAGACGAACATCGACGATCTCAACCCCGAGGTGTACGGCTACGTGCAGGAGCGGCTGTTCGCCGCGGGGGCGGCGGATGTCTGGTTCACGCCCATCCAGATGAAGAAGAATCGCCCGGCGGTGCTGCTCGCGGCGCTCTGTCCGCCCGAACGGGAGGAGGCGTGTGTCCGCGCCCTGCTGCGGGAGACATCGACGCTGGGCGTGCGCGTCAGCGAGGTGCGCCGTCACGAAGCGGCGCGCGAGACGATGGCGTTCGAGTCGAGCCTGGGCCCCGCCGAGGTGAAGGTGAAGCGGCTGCCCGGAGAAGCGCCGCGCGTCGCGCCCGAGTACGAATCGTGCCGCCGGCTGGCGGAGGCGACGGGCCTCCCGCTGGTCGAGGTGTACCGCATCGTGCAGCGCGAGGCGGAAGAACGGCTGTCTTGAGCTCCCGCCCGCAGCGGGATATTGCATGAAGGCCACCCTTCAGGGTGGCCGTGGGTCCCCGAGGGAATGGCCGCTCCTCAGCCGGGGCCAGGCCGAATGCCGTGAGCGCTCGGCCACGCTGAAGCGTGGCCTTCATCGAAGGGGCAGGCGCCGAACAGGTCGACCCGGGCTCACTCGGGGCGGCGGAGGACGGCGCCGGTGTGGGCGCTGGTGACCAGCCACTGGTACCGCCGCAGCCACCCGGGCGGGATGTCGCGCTTCGGCGGCTTCGCTTCGGCGACCCGCCGTTCGATCTCGCTATCGCTCAGGTCCACGTCCAGCCGGTGGTTCGGGATGTCGATGCGGATGGTGTCGCCGTCGCGCACGGCCGCGATGGGCCCGCCGGCGGCCGCCTCGGGTGAGACGTGCCCGATGCAGGCGCCTCGCGTGCCGCCCGAGAATCGCCCGTCGGTGATGAGCGCCACGCTCGTGCCGAGGCCCATGCCCACGATGTTCGCCGTCGGGGCGAGCATCTCCTGCATGCCGGGGCCGCCCTTCGGGCCTTCGTAGCGGATGACGACGACGTCGCCCGGCTTCACCTCGCCGCCCAGAATGGCCGCGCAGGCCTCCTCCTGCGATTCGTACACGCGGGCGGGCCCTTCGAACGTCCACATCGACGGGTCCACGCCCGCCGTCTTGACCACGGCGCCCTCGGGCGCCAGGTTCCCGAACAACACCGCGAGCCCGCCCTCGGCGCTGTGCGGGTTCTCGATACGCCGGATCACCGTCTCGTCGCGAATCTCGGCGTCCGCGATGTTCTCCCCCAGGGTGCGGAGGGTGACCGTCATCTGGTCGAGGTCGAGGGCGCCCGGCTTCCGGCTGATCTCCTTCAGGATGGCGCTCACTCCGCCCGCGCGGTGGACGTCTTCGATGTGGACGTTCGGGTCCGACGGGGCCACTTTGCAGATATGCGGGACGCGGGCGGCCACCTCGTTGAGCCGCGCGAGGGGATAGTCGACGCCGCCCTCGTTGGCGAGGGCGAGCGTGTGCAGCACCGTGTTCGTCGAGCCGCCCATCGCCATGTCCAGCGCGAACGCGTTGTCGATGGCCTCTGGCGTCACGATCTTGCTGGGCCGCAGGTCGGCCTCGATGAGGCGCAGAATCTGGCGGCCGGCTTCGCGATACAGCGCCGTGCGCTCCTCGCTGTCGGCGAGGATGGTGCCGTTGCCCGGCAGGCCGAGGCCGAGCGCCTCCACGAGGCAGTTCATCGAGTTCGCCGTGAACATCCCCGAGCACGACCCGCAGGTCGGGCACGCCCGCTGTTCGAGCTCGAGCAGATCGGCGTCGGAGATACGGCCCGCCTGTCGCGCGCCCACCCCCTCGAACACCGAGATGAGGTCGATCGGGCGCCCGTCGGGAGTCCTGCCCGCGCGCATCGGTCCGCCCGAGACGAAGATCGTGGGAATGTCGAGGCGCATGGCCGCCATGAGCATGCCGGGCACGATCTTGTCGCAGTTGGGGATGCAGACCATGCCGTCGAACCAGTGCGCCCGGACCATCGTTTCCACGGAGTCGGCGATGAGCTCGCGGCTCGGCAGCGAGTACTTCATGCCGATGTGGCCCATGGCGATGCCGTCGTCGACGCCGATGGTGTTGAACTCGAACGGGACGCCGCCCGCCTCGCGGATGGCGTCCTTGATGATGGCGCCGACCTTCTGCAGGTGAGCGTGGCCGGGCACGATGTCGACGTAGGAGTTGCAGACCGCGATGAACGGCTTGCGGAAGTCGGCCTCGTCGCGAATGACGCCCGTCGCCCGCAGCAGAGAACGGTGGGGCGCCCGCTCGAAGCCCCGCTTGATCATGTCGGAACGCTGGTCGGCCATCGCCCGCCTCCCCGAATCGGCTCGAAGCGCGTGCGACTAGTATAGCAACCGTTCAGTGGAGAAATCCCCGGCCGGCGCGGCTCCCCGGACCGCTCTCGCCTTGCGGTTGACCGGCCCGGCGGGGCGCGCCTACACTGACGCCGCATCGCCTCGACGAGCCCGCGCCGCCTGTGAACATCCTCATGATCTGCGCGCTGGACGTGTGGTCCCTGGACCAGGGCCGGGGCGCGCCGACGCTGCATCGCACGCTCGAAGCCTACGGCTCGGCGGGCCACCGGGTGACGCTGGTGGGGCCGGACATCGGCGCGAACCATCTGTACAGGCCCGGCCTCCGGTTGCGGCCGGAACAGCGTCCCGCCATCCCCAACGTCAGGTACGAGACGTTCCACATGCCGAGCCTGAAGGACCTGCCGTTCCCGATTCCGGCGGCGCTCGACCGGGTAGAGCAGAAGGCTCGGTTCGCGGCGCTGTTCCCTGTGCTCGCGGCGCGCAGGGCCATCGCCTGCCTCGAGCGGGAGCCGTACGACGTGCTCTACGCGTACGAGGTCCACGGCGCGCTGGCGGCTCGCCTGGTGCAGCGGCGCTTCCGCCTGCCGACGGTGGCGCGATTCCAGGGCACGGTGATGCGGCCGGCGCTGGACGACCCCTTCCTCCGCGCGCGCCGCTACGAAGAGGTGCTCGCCCTGCGCATCCCGGCGGACCTGTACATCATGACGGACGACGGCACGCAGGGCGACGAGGTGCTCGCGAGACTCAACCCGGCCTCCCGGGGCAAGGTTCGCTTCTGGCGGAACGGAGTCGACCTCGAGCGCCTGCGCCCGCCGTCGCCGGAGGAGCGCCGGGAGGCCCGCGCCGCCCTCGGGCTGCCCGACGACGCGTTCGTGATGCTGACAGCGTCGAGGCTGGCGGCATGGAAGCGGGTGGACCGGGCGATCCGCGCGTTGCCTGCCGTGCGGGCGTGGACGCCGAACGCGACGCTGCTGGTGCTCGGGGACGGCGAGGAGCGGCCGGCGCTGGAGGCGCTGGCGGATCGCCTCGCCGTGCGGGACGCCGTGCGCTTCGAGGGCGCGGTGCGCCAGGAGGAGGTCGTGCGCTACATGTGGGCCGCGGACCTGTTCCTGGCGCTGGCCGACCTCTCGAACGTGGGTAATCCGTTGCTCGAAGCGATGGCGACGGGCATGTGCGTCCTGACGGTGGACGCAGGCGACACGCGCGAGCTCATCCGCGACGGCGAGACCGGACGGCTGCTGGATTCGCCGCAACGGTCCGGCGTCGCGGACCCGTTCGAGCGACGCCTCGCCGACGCCATCGTCGCGCTCGCGGGCGATGCGGCGCTGCGGGAGCGGCTGGGCAGGGGCGCCCGCGCGTACGCAGAGGAGCGCTTCTGGACCTGGGAACAGCGCCTCGCCGCCGAGATCGCGGAAGTCGAGCGCGTCGCCGGGGTCGCGAAGCCGTGAGCGAGCAGGGCGCGCCGGCCGGCGAGGGCGGGTTCCTCCGCAACGTCAACGCCGTCTTCCTGGCCACGGTGGCCGACTACGCCGTCGCGTTCGTCACCTCCATCGTGGTCGCGCGCACCCTGGGCAAAGCCGGGCTCGGGGCGTATTCGCTCTTCTTCCTCTCGGCGGCGCTGACGCATCAGATCGTCGGTCTCGGGATCGGCAACGCCTCCATCTACATGCTGGGCCGGCGGGTGTTCACGTTGCGGCAGGTGGTCACCGCCGGGCAGGTGATGGTGGTGTGCGCGGCGCTGGTCGCCGCCGCTCTCGCGGGCGTAGGGGTCCCGGTGGTCGGGGACGCGCTCCGCGAACGCGACGTGCCGACGTGGGCGTTCGTCCTCGCCGCGCCGGCGATGATGGAGTATCGCTTCCTCGGCTTCGTGTTGCAGGGACTCGGCCGGTTCGTCGCCATGAGCCTGGTGACGCTTATCGATCCCCTCGTGTTCCTGCTGATGCTGCTCGCGGCCATCGCGCTCGCCGATCCGGGCGTAGGCGCGGCCATCTGGCTCCGCAGCGCGGAGCTGGCGCTGGGGGCGGCGGTCGTTCTGGCCGTCGTAGGCGTCCGGCATGTCGACCTCTCGCGGCTGCTGAGGCCGGAGCGGGAAGTGATCGGCCGGATGGTGCGCTTCGGGGCGCAGGGCGAGCTGGGCAATCTGCTGCAACTCGCCAACTACCGTCTGGACGCCTATCTCGTCGCCCTGTTCGTGGGACAGGCGGGCGTGGGCCTGTACGCGGTCGCGGTCGGGTTGAGCGAAGGCATCTGGTTCATCGCCAACTCCGTCGCCGTCGTGCTGGTGACGCAACTCACGGCGTCCGACGCCGACGACGCCGCCCAGCGGACGCCCGTCGTCCTGCGGCACACCCTGCTCCTGAGCGCGCTCGGGGGAGCGGCGCTGGCGGCGGCGGCGCCGATCTTCGTCCGGCTGCTGTACGGCAGCGCCTTTTCGCCCGCCGTCATCCCGCTCCTGTGGCTCCTTCCGGGGACGGTGGCGCTGGCCGGCTCGAAGGTCCTGACCGCGTACGTGTTCAGCCAGGGGCGTCCCTTCGTCAATACGATGATCACCGCCGCCGCCGTCGTCGTCACCGTCGCGTTGGACCTGGCGCTGATTCCGGCGCTCGGCGTCACCGGCGCCGCGATCGCCTCGTCCGCCGCCTACGGAGCGCATTTCGCGCTCGCCCTGTGGGCCTACGGACGCCTGGCGGGCGCCAACCCCCTCCGCTCGCTCGCGCCCCGCCGTTCGGACGCGCTCCTGTACCTCGACGCGCTGCGGGCGTGGGCGAGGCGGTCCGGCCCCGCGCCCGCCGCGGAGGGCGAAGCGTGATGGAGCCGGGCCCGCCCGAGCGCCGGTTGCGCATCGCCGTGCTGGGCAACTGGGCGAGCCCGCACACCCACGCGTGGGTGCGCTGGTTCATCGACCGCGGCCACGAGGTGCACGCCATCTCGTACTATCGTCCGCGGGAGGCGCCCGAAGGCGCCCGCGTGCACGCGCTCGAGGACCGGCTGGACGCGCCGCCCTCGGGGGCAGGCGGAGGCGGGCGTTCTCTGCTGCCGGCGTGGTTCCTTCGGCTGGCGCACGCCTTCCGCTATCGCATGGCGGGGCTCCCGCGCGTCGTCCGCGAGATCGCCCCTGACGTCTTCCACGCTCACTACCTCACCGAACACGCCTTCTACGCGGCGTACGCGCTCGATGTGCACCCGTTCGTGGCCACGGCCTGGGGGTCGGACGTCTTCCTCGACGCCGCGCGCTCGAGGGCGTCGCGCGGGCTGGTGCGCACGGTCGCGCAGAAAGCGGACCTCGTGACCGCGAACAACCGTCACATGGCGCGCGAGCTCGTCCGGATGGGCGTGCCCGAGTCGAAGGTGGCGGTCATCGTGCTGGGCGCCGAGCGCTTCTTTCTGGAGGGCCGCGAGACCTCGGTGAACCTGAGCGGAGGGCCCGCGCCCCCGACCGTCCTCAGCACCCGGGCGCTCGAGCCTCTCTATCGCATCGACGTCATCCTGCGGGCGATGCGTCTGGTACGGGGCCAGGTCGCGGACGCGCGCCTCGTCATCGCGGGGGCGGGCTCGCAGCGGGGCGCGCTGGAGACGCTGGCCCGGGAGCTGGGCCTCGAAGACGCCGTTACGTTCGCGGGGTTCCTTTCCCGCGAGCGGCTGCGCGACGCCTTCCGCTCCGCGCACGTGTACGTCTCGGTGCCCGAATCCGACGGGACATCGGTCGCCGTGACGCAGGCGATGGCCGCGGGATGCTTCCCCATCGTGTCCGACCTCCCGTCGCAGGAAGAGATCGTGGACGACGGCGTGAACGGCTTCCGCGCGCCTGTGGGCGACGCCGACGCGCTGGCGGAGCGGATCGTGCGGGCGCTCTCGGACTCGGAGATTCGGCGCCGCGCCGCAGAGGTCAACGGCCGGCTGGTCGAGGAGCGGTGGCTTTTGGAGACGAACATGGCCCGCATGGAGGAGCTGTACCTGGCGTTGGCGAGCGGGCGCGGCGCCAGTTGACGGCCTCGGGGCGCGCCGATAGTATGCGTCAACGGCGGGGCGGAGGATGGTGGATGCGTCTCCCCCGGTTGCCGGCGCGAGCGCGCGCGTTCGCGCCACGGGTCGCGACGGCGGCGTGCGCTGTTCTGGTCGCCCTGGCGCTCGGGGTCCCGCGGCCGGATGACTCCCCGCCGTCCGGAGCGGACGCCGTCAGCGCCACCGCCTACAACTTCGGCGTCGAGAATAGCTGGATCCGCGTCCAGAACATCGGGACGATTCCCACCAATCCCCAGGTCGACTACTTCGACGAGAACGGCAGGCTGGTCGCGAGCGACGTCTGCCCGAAGTTGTACGTCTGCCCGACGTTGCAGCCGGGAGAGGGCTGGACGTTCTTCCAAAAGCTGAATCCGGGCCTTCCGGGCGGGTTCCGGGGCTCGGCGACCGTCACGTCGGAGCAGCCGGTGGTGGCTCTGCAGGCGAAGGACGTCATCCGCAACGGACGCTTCTCCATCGCCGGCGACACGACCACGCCTACCGAAGGCGCGCACGTGGTGTATCTCCCCCTGATCGCGAGCCAGGACGGCCCCGACCGCGGGTGGAACAGCCGCTTCGTGGTCCAGAACCTCGGGCAAACGACCGCCTGCGTGACGCTGACGTACTTCAGCAACTACACCGACGGCCCCGTGAAGTACGACCCGTACGACCCGGCGGAGAAGCGGCCCCGCAGGCTATCCGGCTGCCCCGAGGGAGGCAGGCCGATTCCGCCCGGCGGGAGCCTCTTCCGCGACCCGCAAACGATGGGCGTAGGCCCTGCCTTCACGGGATCGGTGCGCATCACCACGCACACCAACGCCGAGGGCGCGGACCCGGACGAGCAGTTCATCACGGCCATGGCCGACCAGTACCACGCCCTGTACTCGCATTTCGCCTCGTACCGCGGCCTGGCCGACACGGAGCTGGGGCGCAGCCTGATC
>DATLZC010000143.1:0-8796 GCA_035574215.1 Dehalococcoidia bacterium
CCGCACCGGCGCGTCCGAAATCGTGATCGACGACCCCCGGGTCGAGGACGTGTTGGTGGGAACGATGTTCCCGGCGCACCTCGAGGCGAAGGCGGTGCAGGCCCTGCACGTGCTCGCCGCCGGCGCGGGCTACGGCGCCGGTTACCGGCCCGACCATCTGGTCGGCGTGCGAGCCGCAGTCAACGCCCTCGTACGCTGCCTGTTCCCGGAGCCCGTCGGCGACCCAGACCTCTCCGGGTCCGTGGCCCTCGAAGGATACGACTACGTCCACCCCGTCAAGGTCACGACGCTGTCCCTGTTGGTCGGCCGGCTCCTGGGCCTGTCGGAGGCGGACCTGGTGCGCCTCGGTCTTGTCGCCATGCTGCAGAACGTCGGCTACCTGCAGCTTCCGCCAGGTCTGCTCGAAACGCCGGGCCCGCTCAATGAGGAACAGCGGGTCTATCTCGAGGGCCATCCCATGGCGTCCGTCGATCTGTTGAAGGACGCCGGCCTCGATGACGCTGTCCTCGCGGGCATCGCCCAGCACCACGAGCGCTGGAACGGCTCCGGGTATCCCACCCGGCTCAAGGGGAACGCCATCTCGATCTTCGCGCGCATCACGGCCATCGCCGACGCCTTCCACGCGCTCGTCTCGAAGCGGCCGCACCGCCCGCCGATGAAGCGCCACGAGGCCATCGAGTTCATCAGCGCCTTCAGCGGCGAGCTGTTCGACCCGGAGCTCGCCAGCCTCTTCACGCGACGCATCCCGGTGTATCCGGCGGGCATCGGCGTGAAGCTCAACACCGGGGAGGTCGGCATCGTCAGCAATCCGAACATCGGGCACATCGCCCGCCCCGTCGTGCGCGTCTGCGTCGCCAACGGCCGGCCTGTGCAGGAGCCCTACGACCTCGATCTGTCGCAGGTCGAGAACATGAACAAACTCATTGCAGAGGTGATCCTGTGAGCGCCGCGGACGAGAACCAGGTCCTGACTCAGGCCGAGATCGACGCGATGCTCGGGAACGCCGCCGCGGGCTCCGAGCTCGACGACCCCTTGACGGCCACCGCGCCGCCTGTGGCCGCAGGGGCCGCGCCCGAGCCCGCCACGGTCGTCTGGTCCACGGCGTCGCCCGAGACGCCTCTCGTGCCATCGACGTCCCCGCCGACCGAAGACGAACCGGCCCGAGCGCCAGAGCCCCCCGAACAGAAGGGCGGACGTCGCGGTCTCTTCGGCAAGATCCTCGGCAAGCCCTCGGGCCCGGCGGCCCAGGAGGCGCCCGCCGCTCCGCCGCCGTCACAATCGGCGGCCACTCCGCCTGCCCCCGCGCGCCCTCGGCCCGCCCTCGATATCGAAGACGATCTCGCGGCAGCTGGAACGGACGAGCTCGACGCGACGCCGGCCGGCGCAGCCCTTCCCGAGCCTGAGGGGACGCCTACGGCCACCCCGCTCGACGCCGTGGAGGGCGTGATGTCGGTGTTTCTCGAACACGAAGGGATGGACCCGATGCTGCGCCGGCTCGTCGAGCGCGTCCCCGACGTCAGCGTCGAGGAACTGTTGACCGAGCTCCGGGAAATCTGCGGCCTGCTGGGCATCGAGCCCCAACAGCGGGAAGAGAGAGCGGCGTAGCGCGCGGCGACGCAGCGGTTCCTTGTGCTCCGGCCTCGAATGGACCAATTGAGGGCCACTCATGCGCGCGGCGCCGCCGTAGAGCGGGACGATGGCGAAGCGGGGCCGAAGCGATGATCGGGCTCACCGCAGCGATGCCAGGTCTAGCGCGCGCCGGGTGAGCGCGAGGAGCTCTTCCCGCGGCTCGGGGGAGGTCGATGGGACCAGCCAGGGGTTCGAGGTCGGCCTGCAGACGCAGGAGGGCCGCCCTGACGTTGTCGAGCATCCCCCGTACCGCCGGGGGCGCAGGGTCTTCCCCTTCGAATTCCCCTCGCACCTCCTCCAGCACCACCTCCAGCGCCCGCAGCTCCTGCCACTTGGCGCGCACGCCCTCCCGCAGCCGGTCCACGAGCGTCCCCGCGAGGGCTCGCACCGACCGCTCCTCGCCATCGCGAGCGAGTGTCGACGCCTCTGCCGGACGGGGCATCGCCTCCACGAGCTCCCGCACCCGGGCCAGGGCACCCCTGCGCCAGGCGACCTCGTCCTCGGGAGCCACCTCATACTCGCCTCCCCGCGGGGCGAGCACGGGCACGGGCTCCCCGAGCCAGTCGTAGAGGGACCCCGCCCGGATGCGCAGCCGCGCGCCCGCCCCCTGCGCTTCCAGCGCCCCCGAGGCCGCGAGCGCCCGCAGCTCCCGCTCCGCTTCCGCGAAGGCCCGCCCCCAGGCCTCGTCGGTCACCGCCTGCTCGCCCTCCGCCCTATCCTGCCGTCGCTCCGCCAAGAGCTCCGCGCACGCCGCCACGGGGAGCAGCTCCCGGCGGGCCTCCTCCTGTTTGCGCCGGTACTCGTCTTCGGCGACGGGCTCTCGCAGGACGAGGAACAGCTCGCGCCGCAGGGCCTCCGCCTGCATCCCCCAGAGGTGCAGGGTCATGAGCCACGCGTGGCGGACGGAGAGCGTCTCCACCTGCTCGCGGAGGAGCGTCGCGGCGCCGCCCACGGCGTCGTTCACGCCCCGCAGCAGGCCCAGGAGCCGGTTGAACTCCCCCGCCTGCCCGTGGGGCATGGTGAACCGCACGGCGATGTCGGGCTCTTTGCCTTCCTTCCACGCCCGCAGGACCAGGACCGCCCGCTCCCGCGCCGAGAGGGCGGGATAGAGCCGCTCCAGCCTGCGCTCGTCCTTCCTGGTCACTTGACTTTCTGAAGCCTCGGGCCCAGGGCCGCCTCCAGCGCCGCCACCCGCTCCTCCAGCTCCCCCACCTCGAGGAGCCGCACCGCCGTCTGCGCCAGGTACACGAGCGTGCGCGCCCGGGCGACGCTGTTCTCCAGGGCCAAGACGTCCACCACCGCGATCTCCAAAAGCCTTCGGATATCCCCCACGGTGCCCAACCCCTCCAGGGCGTAGGTCCCGGCGACCACCGTCTCCCGCCGCCGGCGCAGCCCGCCCAGCCTTCGGGCCTCGGCCGCCTCCTCGGCGTGCCCGGGGTCGTGCCAGAAGCAGTACTCCCCGCCCCGCAGAGGCGCCGCCCCGCAGCTCTGGCCGTCGTCCTTGAGGCCCCGGCAGCTTCGCACCGCGGCTAGCATCCATTACCTCTGCTTATCGGCCCCGTTGGTAGTCGTTTCATCATCACCATCTCGCCATCGTGTCAGGACGACGGAAGCCCCCGCGTCGGGGCTCCCGTCGTTCGCTCGCCGGGTGGCCTACGGCCGGTACCGGGCGGGCTCAGGGGCCGGCAGCTCGTACCGCCGCCCGCAGGTCGTGCACTCCACGTCCTCGTCCACCTCGTCGATGAGAAGGGCGTCCATGCGCTCCTCGCCGTACCCCGGGCATTCGGCCCCCTCGGGGACGGGGTCGGGCAAAAGCCCCGCGCCCTCGCCGGCCCGCAGGGTGAACCCGCCCTCGTACGAGGCCACCTCCACGTCCCCCTGGTACCGCACCCGCACCGTCACGCCGTCGGGCGCGCCCGCGTCCAGCACCTCGATCTCGACCCGGTAGCCGGGGCCTGTGAGCGCCGTCGTCGCCACCTCAGGCCTCCTTCGGGTGCGCCTCGCCCAGGTGGGCGATGGCCTCGCGGCTGTGGCCGAAGACCTCGCCGCAGAGCTCGCACCGGACGGCGTCCAGCCCGTCGGTCATGGCGAGCCCCTCGGGGAGGCCGTTGGGGTTGCGCTTGCGGCGCTCCTTCTTGGCGCCCTTGGCCTTGCGGGCGGGCCTGGCCTCGAGCTCCCCGGCCAGCGACCAGAACCGCCAGCCGTTGCAGGCCTTGCCGCCCATGACGGCGCTTCCGGCCGCCGACGGGCTCTTGAACTCCCGCCCGTCCTCCAGCCGGTAGCGCACGCCGCCCTCGAACCCCTCGGCCGTGCCCACCACCTCGCACCGGTACACCCGGCCCTTGTACCTGGCCTCCAGGACCGTCCCCGGGGCCAGGCTCCGCTCGGCGATTGCCATCATCGAGCACCTCCTTTCGGCAATCTCGCGCTCGATACATGACCGCGAATCACCCCGAAGACACCCCCCGACAACAGGAAGCTCGCCCGCCTACAGCGCTCGGTCGGCTAACATTCGGGCGAAGATCGAACGGAAACGCAAAAACGTCTTGACAATCGCCGAGCCAGCGGATATAAGGGTCGGGACAAGGAAGTCCCCGCCGTGAGGCGGGTTTGCGAAGGGACGCGCACTTCGAATGTCCCCACGTTCGTCAGCCCCCTGCTCGAATCGGACTCCTCCGGCGCATTGCCCTCGGAAGGTGTGGCGTTCATTTCGAGCCGGCGAGCGAGACGCCGAACGTGCATCCCGAGGGATTCGAAAGGCGCAAGCTAGCGTCGAAAGGAGGTTGAACGAACCTCCGGGTGACTTCCGGCTGCGGGACATCTGACTGCGCCGGCCAGCGTCGAACTCGGTAACACGGTCGTGCCGTGCGCCATTCTCGCTGCAGCCTACGCCCTCTCCAGCGAGAACCAACGCTTCCACTGACCCGGTCGCTGAATCTGCAAGAGAGAGGCCGGTGCGGCTTTGCTTCATCCCTGACACAAAGGCCAACCGATCGGTTGAAGGCGACCAGCGCGCTTGAACGGCGGCGCCGATTCGCTTTGCCCCCGAGCCATCCCTGCGAATCACCCAGAGGTCTGTCGCTCCCCGGAAGAAGGCGAGCCAGGTACCCGATGCTGACCATTGTGGTTGGCGGCTGAGGCCGTCCGTGGTCAGGCGCCGAGGATTGCCATCGGGCAGTGTTCGAATCCATAGATCGCCGCCCGAGACAAACGCGATCGTGCCGAGACCGTCGGTGGTTTTGGCTGTTTCCTCGAGACCGACATCCACGTGACCGCATGCGGCCACCGCGCCGAGGAGGCTTAGCGCAAGGGCGATTCGGACGTCTCAGCGGGAACACAGCATTCAACACGGATTCAGCATACAGCTCGCGAGTGTTACCGTGGTTACCGGCTAGTGGCAGGTCCTCCGAGGAGGAGCCAACAAGAAGCATGCTAGCCCGTCTGAGACACCGCGGGTAGCGGGTGTAGAAGGAAGCACTCCACAGCGCATCTTCCACTTCGAATGCTCCTATCGAGGAAGACAATCGTGTTCCGGGAAGGTGGAACCCCGGCGATGAGACTGTCGATGCCAGAGCGCTTGCGCGGGTTGCGAAACCACTCCGAGACCATCCGTCCAACCGACGCCGCTATTGCGCAAAGCGTCCCAGTTTTTTCACGGCGCCGCGGAATCCGTTTCGAACGCGGCTTCCATGGCACGCCGCCGTCGGGATGCGTCCGCGGAACAACGCGCCTGCGCCGCTGAACGAGCGTTGGCGCGACTGTGCTATGATAGACGCCCCGCCGAAGGGAATCCGTTCCCATGAGCCTTCGCCGCTGTCGGCGCAAACGCGGAGATGTCACCATGATGCGACTCCTCATTGCTCTTCTGATGACCGTTCTCCTCGCCACCTCCCTCGGCGCTCCACCATCGGTCGCCCGCGACAAACCCTATGTCACTCCCGAGCTCTTCCCGCTGAAGTGGGCTCCGGCGCCTGAGCTCTTCGACGTGGCAAGACCTGGGAATACCGGTGGACGATTCAGCAAAGAAGAAATTCAGCGCTTTCGCTGCGACGCCTCGGGCGATCCTGCGGGCGTCGTCGACATGAGCTGCAACGTCTCAGATCTGGGCCAGGACTTCGCGCCCGACAACGAGATCGCTATCGCTGTGGACCCCGAAGACCCGGACCATCTGGTCGCAGGATCGAACGACTACTTCTACCGGTTCAACAACGCCACCGGCGCGCGTCAGGCCATCGTGCCGACGGGCTTCTTCACCTCGTTCGACGGCGGCCAGACCTGGATCGACGGTCAGATTCCCATGCGCAGCGGGAACGGCGCAGGAGACCCGTCCCCGGCGTTCGACGCCAAACACGACGTCGTCCTCATGGCTCAGTTGGAGAACACGTCCGGCCAGGGAGGCTGTTGCGTCTCCCAGGGCGATGTATCGGTGAGCCGCTCGCTCGACGGTGGCGTCACCTGGAGCGAACCCGTCACCGTGATGCGCGGCTCGGGCGCGGGAATCGGGCCCTCCAACCTCGCCACGTTCTGGGACAAGGAGTGGCTCACCGTCGACAACAACCCGGGCTCTCCCTTCTACGGCCGCGCGTACCTCACGGCCACTCGATTCGTCAACAGCTTGCTGGGAAGCTACGCCGAGTCGGCGATCTATCTGAGCTATTCCGACGATGGCGGGCGCACATGGTCGCCGCCGAAGGAAATCTCGGGATCCAACCCCGACGTGTGCACATTCCAGACCACCGGACCGGCAGGAGAATGCGATGAAGACCAGTTCTCCATCCCGGAGGTCGCTCCCGACGGCACGCTGTACGTGCACTTCATCAACGGACAGAACGAAAGCGAATGGGAGGTCCCGTTCGATTTCGACTCGCAACTCATGGTGGTGAAGTCGACCGACGGAGGCGCCACGTTCGGCGCTCCCGTCCCCGTCGCGCAGCTCGAAGACGGCTTGAGCGACATGCCTTTCTCTGTCATCGGGC
Organism: Dehalococcoidia bacterium; assembly: GCA_035574215.1. GTDB lineage: Bacteria > Chloroflexota > Dehalococcoidia > DSTF01 > JACRBR01 > DATLZC01. The sequence continues at coordinate 6,606 of DATLZC010000143.1, forward strand.
GGCAGACCATCTGGGGGCATCAGATCCGCTGGAACCCGGTCGGGACGATTTCCGTAAATCCGAACGACCCGAACGATGTCGTGATCGTCTTCGCGGACCGTGGCGCCCCGAATCCCAACGCCAGGGTCGACGACGGCGTGCCGTGCTTCCTGACGCCGGGCGGCGCCCTCAACATCGGCGAGGCCCCGAACTACGACCCTTGCGACGCCGGGCCCGGTTCGGACACCAATGTCTACCTGGTCCGCTCGACGGATGGTGGCGCGACATGGAGCGATCGCATTCTTGTGGATGATGCCAATGGGGCGCACCAGTGGTTCCCGTGGGCGGACCACAAGTCCGACGGTTCGTTGGCGCTAGCGTGGGATGAAGACGACCAGCCGCCGGGCGACGGCGAGATTCCCGCGAACGACACCTTCCATCATGTGCTCGTCACCGGCGAGGTTGCAGGGGGTGTCTTCGCTATCGATACAAAAGAAGCGCTGGGAGCTCCGGAGCAAGCCGACGATTCCGTGACGCACTGGGCCGGACAGTACACGACGGACTGGCCGACCGTCTGCGGGCCGGCGGGCTCCGCCACGCCGGGCAAAGGCTGCAACGTGTTCCACGGCGATTACACGGGGCTGGCGGTGGACGCGAACGACCGCATCCACGTGGTGTGGACGGGGTTGAACCAAGTGGCGACGTCGACCCAGATCGACTTCTACACCGGGCTCCCGCGAACGGGGTACAGGCAGGACGCGATGTACGCCCGCCGGTAGCGGGTGTACGACGCCCGGCTTCGGGCACAGCATGCCGGCCACCTGCGGAGCGGCGGCGTGCTCGAGCGCGCCGCCATCGCTCCGAGTGGCACGGCGCCTCGTGTTCCGGTTCCACCGGAGACGGCCGCTGCGGCGCTTTGCCGCGCTCAGCGGCCGTTTGTTATAGTCGCGAACGAAGGATGGTGAATCTGACGAATGCCAAAGAGCCGTAAGCGACGCAAGACGTACACCACCGCGGACTGGTCCGGTCCGAAGACGAGGCCGGCGGGCGTCTTCCGCATCTTCGCCAACGTCAAGCTGTTCTACATCCTCGGGGCGATCATCATCGGACTGTCGCTGCTGCCCATCGGCCTCAACGCCTTCAACAACCAGAGCAGCAGCCAGGGCGGCAAGTTCGTGCGGCAGGACACGCCCACCGCGAGCGCGTCTCCGACGGCGCGCCCGACCACCGTGGCCCGCCAGTTCAACGCGCCGCCCCCGATGTCCATCGACCCCAACGCGACGTACATCGCGACCATCCACACGTCGAAGGGCGACATCAAGGTCCAGCTCAACGCGAAGGACGCGCCCAACGCCGTCAACGCCTTCAAGTTCCTCGTCGACCAGGGCTTCTACACACCCGACATGCCGTTCTATTACGTCAAGCACGACGTCTCGGCCATCTCGGGCGACCCGCTGACGGGCGTCGGCGCTGGAAGCGCCGGCTTCGCCGTCCCAGCCGACCCCGCGACCGGGACCAGAGAGCCCGCCGGCTCGCTCGTGCTCAGCATCTCGGCCGACAAGAGCGGTCAGTTCTACTTCCGGTACGACGACGCCGCGGGCTCGGCCGAGACTACGCCCATCGGCACCGTCATCGAGGGCATGGATGTCCTGAGCCAGCTCACTGAGCGCGCCGTGAACGACCCCTCGGCAGGACAGCCGGACGTCGTCACGGGCATCGAGATCACAACCGCCTCCTGAAGACGGCGAAGGCCGCCCCCGCGTCCGTGCGGCGGGCGGCCTTCTCTCCGCAGGAAGGAGGGTGTTATCGGCTTCGAGCGGCCCGGCGAGCGCGCCGGCGCCGCATGAAGTCGTCGGCGTCGCGCACGCCGCCCGCAGTTCGCGAGATCTCGTACTGCGTCGCGCAGTCGTTGCAGAAGCGCGCTTCGCCGTAGGCGACGAATCCGGCGGCTGGTCGCTCGCCGCCGCAAGCGTCGCACCGTTCTACGCGGTCAGGCGGGACGCCCCGCGCGAGGTCTTCCTCCACGAACGTGCGCATCGCCTCCCGGATGGCCTGGCGCTGCTGGCGCGTCAGGCCGGTGACGGTCGAAACCAGCGGGGACGGGGCTCGATACACGACGCTACCTCCACGAGTCGCGCTCCGGACAGCACAAAGACCAGAGGCCACGGCCCCTGGTCTCAGGCTGACCTCTCCTTCTTATGCCTACGGGGTT
>DATLZC010000144.1:0-8627 GCA_035574215.1 Dehalococcoidia bacterium
AAGAGGGAGCCGAACGGCCCCCTCGAACAGGCCATCCGGCCCTACGAGCGTTATTCTAGGGTTTGCTTAACTAAGGCCGTGGCGACTCCCGGATGCGGGACGAGAGGGCGGAGGCCGTAGGGCCCCCGCCCTCTCACATTATCCCCCTGTTCCGTCGGCCCCCTGCCTGTGACCCCGGACGCTAGTTTTGCGACAGAATCTGTCGCGATGTGAGCCAACGAAGGAAGGTCGGGCTCTTGACAGCGCCCCGACGCTCCCTTTATGGTATGCGCTGTCCGGCGGCGCGCAGTTCCCCCTTGCGCGCGAGAGGGGCCGGACATCCCCGCCCGCTGTCGTCCGCTGCCGAAGACGACGGTGACAACCCTGTGGTGAACGCAACGCGCCCCGCGGGATAGGGCCGCAGGGCGCGGAGCAGCGGAGTCCGGTGTCGGCGGCCACCGCTGCCCTTCCAGTGTACCCCCGTTCGTACACGCCGCACAGGGCAGCTTTCCGCACACGGTGCGCCGGACTCCCCGAAAGGAGGTGGTGTCTACCGGCGTACCTTGCGACCTTGCGCCCTCGAGGCGCCCTCGATGCGTTCGACTTCTGTCCTGTGAGGAGGAAACCACGTGAAGCGTTCGATTCTCTTGAGTGTGCTCGTGATCGGCGCCGTGGCGGCGCTGGTCGGCGCCGGCTCCTGGGCCACCTTCAGCGACACCGAGACCAGCGCGGACAACATCGTCAGCACCGGGTCGCTGAACCTGAAGATCGGGACGACCACCGGCGGGTTCGCCAACTGCAACTACACCGACCCGTGGACCGGCCCGCTGTTCTCCCTGACCAACGCCGCGCCGGGCGACTGGCACGAGGTGACCATCTGCGTCAAAAACGACGGAACGATGGCCGGCACTTTTGACGCGGACGCGACGGTCACGGAGTCCGAGACGGGTTGCAACGAGCCCGAGGAAGCTGTCGACCCCGACGGCACGGGCTGCGGCACGACGGGCGAGCTGGGCAGCGCGCTCACCATCGACATCTGGGTCGACGCCGACTGCGACAACACCAACGACGACACGACCTTGGACGGTAACCCGGGTACTGACAGCGACAACTGGTTCTTCAGCGGCAACGCCGCGGCGTTGGATGCTTACGACTTTGGACCCGCCACTATTGCTGGCGGCCAAGGCTGGTGCTATGGCGTCAAGGCGACGGTGAACGCATCCGCCGGCAACGAAGCCCAGACCGACAAGGTCGAGGCCGACATGACCTTCACGCTGACGCAGGCCCCGTAGTGAAGTGAATGGAGATGCATGCGTAGCTTGTTGACGAGTCTGGCGGTCCTGGGTCTGGTGGCCGGCGTCACGGCGTACGGGTTCGCGTCGTTCGTCGACAGCGAGACGAGCGAGAACAACGTCGTCTCGACCGGCGCTGGCCCGGACCTCCAGTTGTCGGACGACGACGAGGCGTTCGAGCTGGGCCCCGACGACGGCGTCACGGGGAGCTGGGTACGGCTCAACGTGAAGCCCGGCGACGACCTCCAGTGCGCCACCATCTCGGCCCGCAACGTGTCGTCGACGACCGGTTCGGCGATGGATATCCAGTTCGTGAACACCATCGACGATCCGCCCGGGCCGGAATCGGACACCGGCGATGGCACAACGACGGGCCTCCAGATGGCGGCGTACGTGGAGCTGAGCTCGCTGCTGTGGCACAGCCAGAACTTGCTCTCGCTGGTGGACGGGGCGCTCGATGGAGTGCCGGGCAAGTCGCTGGCTGACGTCGAGCTCGGAGGGGGCTTCACGGGCCTGAGCGGCCTCCTCGGCACCCCGCCCGACGGGGCGAAAGCGCTGGCGCTGTGCTTCAGCTTCCGCTCGGACGCCGGGAACCAGTTTCAGGGGAAGACCCTGTACACCGACGTGATCTTCACGTTGCGACAGTAGGTAAGAGCGAAGAGGAAGCCGTGGCGGGAAGCGAGGCGCTCCCCGCCACGGCCACCACCATGACGAACGGAGAGCAGGCACAGGCGGGAACACCCCCGGCGAGCGTAGCACGACGAGCAGGCGCGATCGGCGGCTGGCTCGTCCAGGCGGCAGCGTCCGTGGCGCTGCTCGCCACCATCGCGTGGCTGACCGTGCCCCGCCTCGCCGGGTGGCAACCGCAGGTCGTCCTCTCCGGCAGTATGGAGCCGGCGTTGCCCGTCGGGTCGGTGGCGTTCGTCGACCGGCGCGACGCCGCCGAGGTCCGCATCGGCGACATCCTCACCTTCCGTCATCCGGACTACCCCCGGCGGCTCGTGAGCCACCGCGTCGTCGCCATCGACCGGGACGCCCGTGGCGCGCTCTCCTTCCGGACCAAGGGCGACGCGAACGACAGCGCCGACCCCTGGATCGTCTCCGCCGACCAGGTCGTCGGGGTGGTCGCGTTTCACCTCCCGTACGCCGGCTACGTCCACCGGTTCGTCCGGACACCGGCCGGCTTCGCTCTTGTGGTGGGTGTGCCGGCGCTCCTGGTGGTGGCCGGCGAGGTGGGCAACATCGCCCGGCAGGTGCGACGGCTCAAGGGGGTCCCCCAGCCATGACGCCTACGAGGGCGCGCGCGACGCTGTTGGCGTTCTTCGTGGCCGGGGCCATCCTCGCCCTGACCCTTCGGGGCTCCATGGCCGTGTTCACGGACGAGGAACAGGGGACCTTCACCGTCGGCACAGGGCTATTCCCGACACCGACCGCGAGCCCTACCCCGACGCCCAGCCCCACGTCGACGCCCGCGCCGCCGCAGGCGCCGCCCGAATGCGCCGGGATGCGGTTCGACCACGTCATCGTCGGGACGGAAGGCGACGACTATCTCTTCGGCACCAACGAGCGCGACCTCATCCTCGGGCTCGGCGGGAACGACGTCGTCGCCGGCAATAATCAGGGCGACTGTCTCGACGGCGGGCCGGGGAACGACCTCCTGACCGCCGCCAACGGGAAGGATGTCGTCGTCGGCGGGCCGGGCGACGACCTCCTCTTCGGGGACAACGGGGTCGATCTGCTCTACGGCGGCGACGGCGACGACGAACTCCACGGCGACAACGGCGACGGCCGCATCGACGGCGGGCCCGGCTTCGACGTCTGCGACGGCGGGCGCGCCCTCGAGGTGTTCGTCGACTGCGAGGCGGGCGATTTCCTGTGGATGCTCGCGCCGACGCCCACCGCCACGCCGACGCCAACGGCGTCGCCCACGGACACGCCGTCGCCCACGCCGACGCCATCTCCCACGTTCACCCCGACGCCGACCCCGACGCCGGAGGATGATACTCCGCTGGGGCCGGACATCGGCGGCTCGCTGCCGCCACCGCCGCCGACGGACACACCCTCGCCCGAGCCCACACCCGCGCCCACCGGCGCGCCCGAAGGCGCCGAAGGCTGAGCCGCAGCGGCTACTGATAGCGCAGGATGGCCCCGGCTCCGTGCGGGCGCAGCAGCTCCGCCGCCTCGCCCCGCACGAATTCGATGCGGGCGCCCGTCGCCAGCGCCATGCGCACCGCCCGCGCCGCGAGGTCGGGCGCCGGGCGCATCTCGGCGTCGCAGTAGGGGCAGCGATCCACCCGCTCGCGCACGACGGCGTGGCCCTCCGGGCATTCGTAGCCCTCGGCGGTCAGCCCTTCGACCAGCGCGAGCCGGTGGACGCGTCCCTCGGCCAGCGCGGTCAGCGTGTCGTCCCATCCCATCGCCGCCAGCTCGCCCTTCGGCGCGCGCTCGAGGATGTCCTCCACGAGCGCGCGCTCGCCGGCCCGCTCGATCTGCGCCTCGACGTCGCGCACGCGGGCCACGATGTCGGCGTCGGTCGCGAACAGCTCGCCGGCGAACTCGCCGACCACCTTCTCGCGGAGCGAGCGCGGGAGGGCGTCCTTGAGGGCGGCGAGCGCCTCGTCGGGCCCGCCGATGATGAGGCGGTGGAAGCGCTCGCGCCGCTCGAGCGACCAGAGGCGCTCGGCGACGTGGCGCATGTGCTCGTGGACGTGCCAGTCGCGATGCCGCGCGTACCGCGCCTGCGACCATCCGCCCGCAGCGGAGCGCCCGGGAACCACGTCCTCGATCTCGATGCGGTCGCGGATCTCGCCGAGCCAGACGGTGAGGATCCGGGCGCGCTCCTTGTCCACCAGCGCCACGCAGTAGCGCTCGTATTCGTCCAGCGCGCCGATCAGGGGTACGAGGTAAGGCCGCGGGCCGAAGTGCGCGCCGTCGACGACGGGAACCTCGAGCGCGATGGGGATGAAGGCGTCGAGGGGCGCGCAGGAGAACATCGCGACGCTGCGCCCCGGCGGTTCGTCCCAGCTCCGGACGTATTCGTTCACGCGGGCGATCTCCTCCTCGACGCGGGCCTCGGCCGGGGTGTCGCGGACCTGCTGTCGTAGCGGCTTCCAGAGATCGAGCAGGGCCGCCTCGAACCCTTCGCGCTCCATGTGCGCGGGCTCGACGTCGAGGTACACGCTGAGCACGCCGTCTTCGGGCGCGTGCAGATCGAGCGCCCGGTCAATGGCGTCGGCGTCGAGCGCGAGGGCGGGATAGTTCGCGAGCGTGAGTTGCATGGCGGGCCTCCCTTCCTGATCGTCCGGCTCTCACGGTAGCAGGTCCGGGGGAATGAAGGCATCGCCCGTCCGTCCCGTCGGGGCGAGCCGAACGGCGCTGGCAGGGGCGCGCGGGCGTCGCCGTATAATCCCATCGGGAAGGGAGGCCCGGTGAAGCGCCCGCCCTTCGAGATCTGGGAGCACACGGCCGACGCGGGCGTCATCGCCCGCGGCGCGACGCTCGAGGAGACCTTCGCGAACGCCGCGGCCGGCATGTACGCCCTCATGGTCGACCTCTCGGGCGTGCGGGAGCGCGAGACCCGCGAGGTGGCCGCCGAGGGCGACCAGCCGGAGCGCTTGCTGGTCAACTGGCTGCTGGAGCTGCTCTTCCTCACCGACGTCGAGAACCTGGTGTTCCGGCGGTTCGACGTGACGATCGAGGACGGGCGCCTGCGCGGCCACGCGTACGGCGAGCCCCTCGACCCCGAGCGGCACACGCTGGGGTCCGCGGTCAAGGCGGTGACCCGCCACGGGCTCGAGATCGCCCGGGAGGATGGCGGGTACCGGGTGCGGGTGCTGTTCGACCTGTGAGGGAGCCATGACCACCTGGCGCAAGGTCCTGCAGCGCATCGACGCCTACCGCTGGGAGCTCCCGGCAGACTACAAGCCGGGCATGCGCGTGCCCGCGCGTATCTACGCCGACGAGGAGCTGCTCTCCATCGTCGAGGAGGAGCAGGCGCTGGAGCAGGCCGCCAACGTGGCGACCCTGCCCGGCATCGTCTGGCGCTCGCTCGCCATGCCCGACATCCACTGGGGCTACGGCTTCCCCATCGGCGGCGTCGCCGCCATGCGGCTGGACGACGGCGTCATCTCGCCCGGCGGCGTCGGCTTCGACATCAACTGCGGTACGCGGCTCATCGCCACGGAGCTGACGGAGGCCGACGTCCGCCCGCGCCTTCACGAGCTGGTCGACCGGCTGTTCCAGGAGGTGCCGGCGGGCCTCGGGGGCCACGGTCCGCTGCGGGTCACCGACAGCGAGCTGGACGACATCATGGTGCGCGGGTCGGCGTGGATGGTCGAACGCGGGTACGGCCTCCCGGAAGACCTCGAGGTCACCGAAAGCCTCGGCTGCCTCCCGGGCGCGGACCCCTCATGCGTGACGACGCGGGCGCGCCAGCGGGGCCACGCGCAACTGGGCACCCTGGGTTCCGGCAACCACTTCCTCGAAGTGCAGGTCCTCGACACGGTGTACGACCGCGAGGCGGCGACGCGCTTCGGCCTCGGTGAGCCCGGGCAGGTCCTGGTCTTCTTCCACTGCGGGTCTCGGGGCTTCGGCCACCAGATCTGCCAGGACTATCTCGACGTGATGGAGGCGGCCGCGGCGCGCTACGGCATCCACCTGCCCGACAAGCAGCTCGCGTGCGCGCCCATCCGCTCGCCGGAAGGCAAGCGCTACCTGGCGGCGATGGCGGCGGGCGCCAACTTCGCGTGGGCCAACCGCCAGTGCATCACCCACTGGGTCCGGCGTTCGTTCGAGCTCGTGTTCGGGCGGAGCGCCGAGGCGCTGGGCATGCGTCTCGTGTACGACGTCGCCCACAACATCGCCAAGATCGAGCGGCACACGTTCGAAGGGCGCCCGATCGAGGTGTGCGTCCACCGCAAGGGGGCGACGCGCGCCTTCCCCGCCGGCCACCCCGAGGTCCCCGAGCGCTATCGCGACGTGGGGCAGCCGGCGCTCATCCCCGGCGACATGGGCCGGTATTCGTTCGTGACCGTAGGCCTGCCGCGGGCGATGGAGGAGACCTGGGGCTCGACGTGCCACGGCGCGGGCCGGGTGCGCAGCCGTCACGCCGCCAAGCGGCTCCTCAAAGGCGTCGACATCCGCCAGCGCCTGGCGAAGCTGGGCATCATCGTGCGCTGTCACAACCCGGGCGCGCTGGCGGAGGAGGCGAGCGAGGCGTACAAGGACGTCGCCAACGTGGTCGAGGTGCTCGAGAAGGCGGGCATCTCGCGCACCGTCGCGAAGCTGCGCCCCATCGGTGTCATCAAGGGCTGACGGCGCGGGAACGCCGCCGCGTGTGCGACAATAGGGGCGATCAGCGGTAAGGAGCGCGCATGGGTTCGTTCCGACTCGGAAGGCTGTTCGGGGTGGAGATCTCCATCCACTGGAGCTGGCTCTTCATCTTCTTCCTCGTCACCTGGTCCTTCGCGGAAGGCGTCCTGAAGGAGTTCTTCGAGGACTGGACCGCGGGCCAGCGCTGGGTGGCGGGCGCGATTATCGCGGTGGTGTTCTTCTCGTCGATTCTCGCGCACGAGCTCTCCCACGCGCTGATGTCCCGCCGCCTCGGGCTCCCGGTGCACGGCATCACGCTGTTCGTCTTCGGCGGCGTCGCGCACCTGGGACGCGAGGCCGAAAGCGCGCGCGATGAGTTTCTCGTGGCCATCGTCGGCCCCGCGACCAGCTTCGCGGCGGCCGCGCTGTTCGGGCTCGGCTGGCTCCTGCTGAAGGGGCCGTGGCCGGGCGTGGGCGGGGTGTCCGGACAGCTCGCGGTCATCAACGCGATCATCGCGGTGTTCAACCTCCTGCCCGGCTTCCCGCTGGACGGAGGCCGCGTCTTCCGGTCCATCGTCTGGTGGCGGAACCGCAACCGCCTGGCGGCGACCCGTACGGCGGCGCGCGCGGGCGAGATCGTCGCGTATCTCCTCATGGCGGGCGGCGTCATCCAGCTCTTCTCGGGCTACATCGTCGGCGGCATGTGGCTCATCCTCATCGGTATCTTCCTCCGGGGCGCCTCGGCGGCGAGCTACGAGCAGCTCGTCATCGAAACGACCCTGAACGGCGTCTCGGTGGGCGACATCATGCAGCGGCAGATCGACGTCGTCCCGCCGGACGCGAGCCTCCAGACGATCGTCGACGACTACGTCCTCGCGCGGAACGCCCGCTGCTTCGTCGTCCTGGTCAACGGCGAGCTCGCAGGGCTCCTCACCCTCACCGACATCCGCAACGTGCCTCGCGCCGACTGGCCTCTCACGTCGGCGTGGCGCGCCATGACGCCGGTCGAGCGCATCGTCACCCTCGCTCCGACGGACACGGTCGCGAAGGCGCTCATGCTGATGTCCGAGCGGGACATCAACCAGATCCCCGTGGTCGTGAATCGGGAAGTCGTCGGGATGATCCACCGGGGCGATGTGATGCGGCTCATCCAGATCCGCCGCGCCGTCGCGGAAGAGACCGGCGCCGGCGCCCCGGGCGAGTCGGCGGCCACGCCCGCGGGCCCGCCCAGCGCGAAGCCCTGACGTCGCGCTGGCGAGCGCCCGTCGCTAGCCCGAGTCCCCGTGGTCGCGCGCCGACGCGACCTTTTCCAGCGGGGCGTACGAGAGCAGCAGCCGCTTGACACCGATGCCTTCGTGGAAGGCGACGGTGACCTCCTGGTCCTCGCCCGTGACCTTGCACTGGATGACGACGCCCACGCCGAAGCGCGCGTGCCGGACCTGGTCGCCGGCGGCGAAGGCGGCCTCTGCCGGCACGAACCGGCGCTCAGCGAGCCGCGCCGCCTCCTGCTGCACCGGCTCGCGCGCCGCCAGCGCCTCCCTCGGGATGTCCTTCAGGAAGCGCGACGCCGGGTTGTGCTTACCGACGCCCATCACGTGGCGGCGGAACGCCCGCGTCAGATAGAGCTGCTCCTTCGCGCGGGTGATGCCGACGTAGCACAGGCGCCGCTCCTCCTCGAGCTGCGCGGGGTCATCGAACGACCGCTGATGTGGGAGCACGCCCTCCTCCATGCCGGTGATGAACACCACCGGGAACTCGAGCCCCTTCGCGGCGTGCAGCGTGATGAGGGTGACGGCGTTGGGCGTCGACTCGAGGCTGTCGACGTCGCTGACGAGCGCGACGTTCTCCAAGAACGTGGGGAGCGCCGCCTCCGGCGCGAGGCCGTCGTACTCCGCCGCGACGGTGCGCAGCTCCTGCACGTTCTCCCAGCGGTCCTCGCCGTCGTCGAACTGCTCCAGCAGGTACCGGCGGTACTCGATGCGGTCCAGCAGATCCGTGAGCAGGGTCGAGAGCGAGACCTCCGAAGCGCGCGCCATGAGCTCGTCC
>DATLZC010000145.1:0-3198 GCA_035574215.1 Dehalococcoidia bacterium
CTACAGCGGCGCCGCGCAGCACGACTTGCGGGAGCTGGTCGCGTAGGCCGCCAGGCCCCGCCTGGGCCGCCCCCATCCCTCGCCATGACTCGCGATCTACCCGCCAATTCCGCAACCCGCCCACCAACGGCGATCAAGACACCTGCGAACCCAGGGCTTGACAAGATTCGAACACCGGTGTTACCGTTCGTGCAGAACAGACGTTTCGAATGGGTTTGCGCCCGCCAGGCGGGGGCGCCCCGCCCGCAGGAGATCAGGAGGGCCCCGCGGTGAAAGGCCTTTCGCCCAAGCAGCAGAAGATTCTGAACTTCCTCCGGGAGTTCATCCGCGAGAAGGACTACCCGCCCAGCATTCGCGACATTCAGCTCGGCTGCGGCATCAGCTCGACGTCCGTCGTCGACTACAACCTCAAGGCCCTGGAGCGGCTCGGGTACATTCGGCGCGACCGCGAGGTCTCCCGCGCCATCGAGCTGCTGGACAAGGCCGGACGCCGCCCGCGCGCCATTCCGGTGCCCATCATCGGCACCATCGCCGCCGGCCAGCCCATTCCGGTGCCTTCGGCCGACACCTGGTCCAACATCGACTACGAGAACGTCATCGAGGTCTCGCCGGAGATGACCCGCGGCAAGGAGCAGGTGTACGCCCTGAAGGTCAAGGGCACCTCCATGATCGACGCGCTGGTCAACGACGGCGACATCGTCATCATGGAGTACACGAACTCCGCCGACGACGGCGACATGGTGGCGGTCTGGCTGAAGGAGGAGCAGGAGGCGACCCTCAAGAAGCTCTACCACGAGGGCGACCGCATCCGGCTCCAGCCGGCGAACGTCACCATGCAGCCCATCTACACGAAACCGGAGAACGTCGAGGTCCAGGGCCGGGTGCTTTGCACCATCCGGCCGTCCGCCTGACCGGAGCCGCCGTCGTATACTCGATCCGCGGCGCACTTCCCCGCTCGCGCCGCTTCACATCGTCGCCCCGGAGACGGAGCGGGCATGCCGCATCTCCTCGACGTCCGCGATCTGTCGATCTGCTACCGCGATGGCGAGCGCACGGTGCAGGCCGTGGACCGCCTGAGCTTCACCCTGGACGCGGGCGAGACGCTGGCCCTCGTGGGAGAGAGCGGCTCGGGCAAGACCACGACAGCGCTCGGCGTCATGGGCCTCATCCGTCCGCCCGGCAAAGTGCTCCGGGGTCAGGCGCTTCTGGAGGGCCGCGACCTGTTATCGATGGACAACGAGGAGCTTCGACGCCTGCGGGGCCGGGTCATCTCGATGATCTTTCAGGACCCGCAGGCGGGGCTGAATCCGGTGCTCACCGTGGGCCAGCAGGTCGCGGAAGCGGTCGAGATCCACCTGCGCGTGTCGAAAAAAGAGGCGCGCCGCCTCGCCCTCGAAGCTCTGGCGGGCCTCGGGCTCCCCGAACCCGCGCTCATCGCGTCGCGCTATCCGTTCCAGCTCTCGGGCGGCATGGCCCAGCGGGTGATGATCGCCATTGCGACGGTGTTGCGTCCCCGCGTGATCATCGCGGACGAGCCGACCTCGGCGCTGGACGTGACGGTGCAGGCCGCCATCCTTGCGGAGCTCGACCGGATGCGGACGGAGCTCGGCAGCGCCCTCCTGCTCATCACGCACGACCTCGGGGTCGTGGCGCAGATGGCGCAGCGCGTGGCGGTGATGTACGCGGGCCGCATCGTCGAGACGGGCGCCGCCCGCGACATCTTTCGCGCGCCCCGGCATCCATACACATGGTCGCTGCTCTCTACGCTGCCACGGCTCGACCGGTCGGTGGACCGCCTCCCGCAGATCAGGGGACAGCCGCCCGACCTCTCGGCGCTGAGCGGCCACTGCGCCTTCCTGCCGCGGTGCCCGAAGGCGGTGAACGAGTGCCGGTCGGCCCCGTGGCCCGGCCTCTCCCCTGTGGGCGACGGCCGCGAGGTGGCCTGCTACAACCCCGTGTTGCCGGTCGCGTAGGGCGCTGAAGCTTGGCCTTCACCGGTGGGGGGAAGGCGCCCGGCGCCTATGGGTTCGCACGGCAGAAGGCCCGTCTCCACCTATGAAGCCCCCACCCATGAAGGGCAGGCTTCAGCCTGCCCGACGTCCCATGCGCGGCCGGCCACGCTGAAGCGTGGCCTTCATTGGTGGGGGAAAGGTGGCCATGGTTCCTTGGCTGGGGGGCACGGTCCGGGGGCCATGGACCGTCGGCCACGCTGAAGCGTGGCCTTCATCGGTGGGGGAAGGTGGCGGTCGGCCCGTAGCCGGGGCACGGCTCTCGGCCCGATGTTCCGCCGGCCACGCTGAAGCGTGGCCTTCGTCGGTGGGGGAAGGTGGCGGTCGGCCCGTAGCCGGGGCACGGCTCTCGGCCCGACGTTCCGCCGGCCACGCTGAAGCGTGGCCTTCATTGGTGGGGGAAAGGTGGCCCTCGCCCTATGGGTTCGCACGGCAGAAGGCCCGTCCCCCACCCATGAAGGGCAGGCTTCAGCCTGCCCGGGGTGTCCCAAGCGCGGCCGGCCGCGCTGAAGGGGCCATGGTCATGCTGAGCCCGCCTCCGGCGGGCGAAGCATCTCTTCTCCCTGTGGAGGGCGATGCCCCTCGCAGGACCGCTTCCGTGGGCGTACGGAAGGTCCGGCCCGGCAGGGCGATGTGCGGGTGCGGGGGAGGAGATGCTTCGTCCTCGCTTCGCTCGGACTCAGCATGACGAAGAGGCGTCGGCCACGCTGAAGCGTGGCCTTCATTGGTGGGGGAAAGGTGGCCATGGTTCCTTGGCTGGGGGGCACGGTCCGGGGGCCATGGACCGTCGGCCACGCTGAAGCGTGGCCTTCATCGGTGGGGGGAAGGCGCCCGGCGCCCATGGATTCGCACGGCAGAAGGCCCGTCCCCCAACCATGAAGGGCGGGCTTCAGCCTGCCCGACGTCCCATGCACGGCCGGCCACGCTGAAGCGTGGCCTTCATCCTTCGGGCAGGGCGCTTTGGGGCAGGGCGGTCTTCGCGCGTGGCGAGGGGCGCCGGGCGACGCCTGGGGGCGCTCGCTTCGCCCGGACGGTGTGGGCGGGGTTCGAACGCTACGGCGCGCCGCTGAGCGCGCGGTCCACCGCCTCGCGAATGTCCCGAAGCCGGAACGGCTTCGACAGACACGGATTCTGCACATTCTGCAGAAACACCCGCGTCTCCGGACTCACGGTGTCCCCGGTGATGAAC
>DATLZC010000146.1:0-9904 GCA_035574215.1 Dehalococcoidia bacterium
GGCGCAGCTCGCGGAGTATCTCCAGATCACGCCGACGTTCGTCGACGGGACCTCCGTGGGCGGCTGCTCCTACATGATCCACGTCGCGCATGCGGCGATGGCGCTGGCGACGGGCCGGTGCAAGGTCGCCCTCATCACCCACGGACAGAGCGGCCGCTCGCGGGTGGGCGAGACCGGACGGTGGGGCGGCGGCGCGACCCCGGCCGGACAGTTCGAGGAGCCGTACGGCGTGTGGGGGCCGCCCTCGCGCTTCACCATCCCCATCGTGCGGTACATGCACGAGTACGGCCTCACCGAAGAGCAACTGGCGTCGGTCGCCGTGGCGCAGCGCAAGTGGGCCGCCCTCAATCCGCGCGCCATGATGCGCGACCCCATCACCGTCGAAGACGTGCTCGCCTCGCGGCTCATCTGCTGGCCGGTGCACCTCCTCGAATGCTGTCTCGTCACCGACGGTGGCGGCGCCGTGGTCATGGTATCGGCCGACCGGGCGAAGGACTTCCCCAAGAAGCCGGTCTACGTAATGGGCTTCGGCGAGTCCGTCGAGATGGCGATGATCTCGCAGATGCACGACTTCACGACGTCGCGGGCGTTCGTGGTGAGCAGCCGGCAGGCGTTCGAGATGGCGGGCATCACCCACAAGGACGTCGACCACGTGATGATCTACGACGCCTTCGCTCATCTGCCCATCTTCGGGATGGAGGACATGGGCTTCCTGAAGAAGGGCGAGGCGGGCCCGTGGTTCGCGGAGATGCGGTCGGCCCCGGGCGGCGAGCTGCCCGTGAACACGAACGGCGGCGGCCTCTCGTACACGCACACCGGAATGTACGGGATGTTCGCGATCCTCGAGAGCGTGCGTCAGCTTCGGGGGGAAGCGGCCGCGCAGGTCGAGGGCGTGCGTATCAGCGTCGCGCACGGCGTCGGCGGGATGTTCCACGCCGCCGGCACCCTGGTCCTCACGAACGATCCGGATGCGTAGCTGACCGCGCTTGGCTTTCAGCTGTCAGCCTTCAGCCGTCAGCAGTCAGCCGTCAGCCATCAGGCTTCACCGTTTCGCTGACGGGTGAGGGCTCATAGGGGAATCCCCGGCCACGCTGAAGCGTGGCCTTCACCTGTGGGCATCGGTGGGCGGACCGCTCATGAGCTCGCCGGCCACGCTGAAGCGTGGCCTTCATCCGGAGATGACTGACGGCTGAAAGCTGACTGCTGATAGCTGATGGCTGATAGCTGACGGCTGACAGCTGATAGCTGACGGCTGACGGCTACAGCCCCTCCAGCTCTCCGCGGAACTCCTGATAGAGGCGGGCGACGTTGATGGCGAGCCGCTCGGGTTCGCCCCAGTCGGCGTAGTCGCCGAGGGGGATCCGCCGCGCGGCCTCTTCCGGCGGGGCGCCTTCGTCGAAGGCCGCGCGCGCCTCGCGGCGGATCAACTCCAGATAGCCCCGCATCTTCGCGACATCCGCTCGCGTCCCCACGGGGCCGTGGCCGGGGACGACCACATCCACGTCCATCGCCTCCACGCGGCGACAGACTTCGATCCAGCGGCCGATATGCCCCTCGAACGCCAGCGGCGTCACGTAATGAAACGCGACATCGCCCGTGAAGAGCGCGCGCTCGGCGGGCAAATGCACGAGCACATCGCCCACCGTGTGCGCCGTCCCGAGGTGCAGGAGGTCGATCCGGCGGCCGCCGACCCACACGGTGGCGGGCCCGTCCACCGTGACGTCCGGAAGCCGTACACGGGCGCCTTCGAGGTCGGGGCCAAAGTGCGGTGCGATGGCGAGGATGAGGTCCTTCGGCAGGCCGACGCGCTCCATCTCGGCGCGCGCCTTCGAGTGGGCGATGACGCTGGCTTCGGGGAACAGGGCGTTGCCCAGCGTGTGGTCGACGTGGTGATGGGTGTCGATGAGGAGACGGGGAGGGGGCAGACCGGCTCGCGCCATGGCGTCGCGGAAGGCGCGTGTCATCGGCGGCGAGAAGAGCGCGTCGATGACGACGGCTTCCCCGAAGCCGGTGACGACGCCTGCGTTGCTCACGCAGAAGCCGCCGCCTTCCTGCACGTACGCGAAGACACCGTCGGCGACCTCGCGAAGCTCTGTGGGCCACGACGGGATCGGCATCGGCCGCCATGCTAGCAGGGAGGCGCGCCGCCGGGAAGCGCCTTCAGGGCTCCGGCTGAAGGAGCATCAGCTCTTCGGGCGTTACCCGGTAGAAGTCGAGATACCCTTCGGGCGTCATCGCGCAACCGAAGTGAAAGCCCACCATCCGTCCGTGCGCCATGACCGCGGCGCGAGCGTCGCGGTCAGGCCGGTCGAGAACGTCCGTCGCGAACACAGCGACGTACTCGCCCTCGGGCCAGCGGTCGCCGGATTCGAAGACGGCGTACAGCTCCAGGGGAGCGCTCACGATGCCGTCGATCACGGACTGCACCTCTTCCGGTCGCACGTAGAATCCCTCACACTGAGCCCCCTGGAACACGTCGACCGGTGTCCCTTCTGCCTCCCCCGAGCGGCAGGCTGGCGGCGCGCCGAGCCCCTCCGGCTCCACCTCGCACGGGACCTGCACGTAGCCCACGACGGAGCGCACGCGCGCGGCGTCTCCCGAGAGCAGCGCCGCGACCACCCTGTCCACGTCCGCGATGCCGGTCTCCCCGCGCCGGGCCGGCGTCGCGGTAGGCGCCGGGGGCGGCGCGCTGGTGGGTGTCGGCCGCGGACTCCCGCCGCCTCCATCGCACGCGACAGCCACGACGCAAAGAGCGACCGATATCACTGTGGCGATGGCTCTCGACACGGGACCTCTTTCCAGCGCGATGGGCGCGATCATATCACAGGACGCGTCGCGGGTCCCTCCGCTTCCGCTCGTTCGGTTCCTGTGACATCCGGCCCCTCGGCGACGGGCCATCCGGCACGCCATCGCGTGAGGACGTGCGCGGCAGACTCCTGATGCACGTGGGCCCAAATCCACGTGTTCGCATCATGGCTTCGGACCATCGAGGAGCGGATGTCGATGAAGGCGCTGGCCGAACACATCAAGGACCTGCCGTCGCGGCGTGAACCGGCGTACCGACAAATCGACGCGTTCACGCCCGAGGAGAGGCGTCGCATCGCCGAGAAGTTGGGCGACGAATCGATGTACAACGTCGACCTGCTGCGGCAGGCGATGCTCGAAGCCCCGGAGAACACCGAGGTGCGGAAAGCGCTGGTGCACGCCATCGCCAGCATCGAGTTCGCGGCTATCGACTCCTTCAGCCGCAAGGTTTGCGAATGGCAGGACTGGGACGTGCCGCCATCGCTGATCCTGGCGCTGGCGCGCCAGACCTGGGACGAGGTTCGCCACGCCCATCTGGGGAAGGAGCTGGTGGAGTCGTACGGCGGGCGCATCGGCGAATATCCCGACACCCTCGGCGGCCAGGACCAGGCGCAACGCGAGTTCCTCCGCGAACCCGTGGTGAGCCTGTCGGCGACCAACGTCTCGCTGGAGGGTGCGGGCCTGAACCTGTTCAGCGGCATGAAGCGGCTGGCCGCGCACGTCGGCGACCGGCTTATGGAGCACTGCTTCGATTACAACTGGGCCGACGAGGTCACCCACGTCCTCATCGGCGACTACTTCGTGCGGCGGCTCTGCGCCGGCAAACCCGAGGAGGAGCAGAAGGCGCTCCGGGCGCATGCGCTGTCCGAGGCGTCGCGGGGCAACCTCACGCCCGAGCAGCGGCGCGAGATCGAGCGGCTGTTCGGCGACGAACTGCAGCGCGGCGCCGCAGCCCTTTCCGGATAGTCGCCACGATTCGCCCGTTATCCCCCCAGGCCCTCCGGTTCGCCGGAGGGCCTTTCTGCGTGGAATACTGGCGCCAGGAGGGTCCGCATGCGCATCGCTGTCGTCGGCGCCGGAGGCGTGGGGGGCTATTTCGGAGCCGTTCTGGTCCGGGCAGGTCACGATGTGACCTTCATCGCCCGCGGGGAGACGCTGGCCGCCCTCCGCGCGCGTCCGCTCCTCGTGCGCGACGTCTCCGGCGACTTCGAGGTCGCGGTCCGGGCGACGGACCGCCCCGACGAGGTGGGCCCCGTCGACCTCGTCCTGCTCGCAGTGAAGGCGTACGACCTCGACGACGCCGCCCGCGCCGCCCGTTCGATGATCGGCCCCGACACCGCCGTGCTCGCGATCCAGAACGGCGTCGACCACGGCGAGCGCGTCGCCGCTGTCCTCGGACCCGACGTCACCCTGGCGGGGGCCACGTTCGTCGTCGCCCACCGTGAGGCGCCCGGCGTCGTGCGCCGCACGGACCCGGCGCAGCGGATCGACTTCGCGCCGCTCTCCCCGGAAGGGCGCGGGCGGGCCGAGGGCGTGGCGGCGGCGCTGCGCGACGCCGGCGTCGACGCGCGGCTCGTCGATGACCTTCCTTCGACGCTGTGGCGGAAGCTCGCCCTCGTGGACGTGACGTCCACGCTCGGGTGCCTGACACGGGCGCCGCTGGGCGTGTGGCTCAGCGCGCCGGAGTCTCGCGACCTCATGCTCCGGACGGCGCGCGAGGTGGAGGCGGTCGCGGTGGCCGAGGGGCTGCCGCTCCAAGGCGTGGCGGAGGAGACGGTCGCCGTCCTCGAGCGAGTCGAGCCCTCCCTCGAGCCATCGATGCTCGTGGATTTACGGAACGGCCGTCCTCTCGAGATCGACGCCATTCAGGGCGCCGTCGGGCGGCACGGGCGGGCCACGGGCATTCCCACGCCGGTCAACGATATCGTCTACGCGGCGCTGGCGCCCCTGCACCGCGAGGCGCTTCGGCGCCGCGCCGGCGCCCCGCCGGGCTGAGCGCCTCGCCATGCATCGCCTCGTCGAACGCGCGCTGTTCGACATGCAGCAGGCCCGCGCCGGTCTGCTGCGCGAGCTTGCGCGCGTCACCGACGCCGACTGGTCGCGGTACGTGCCCTTCGGCGAGTGGACCCTGAAGGACCTGCTCGCTCATCTCGCGGCGTACGACGGCATGTGGGCGATGACCACGCAGAGCCTCCTTGCGTCCGACGGCGTCGCGGCGCCCTCAGTCTCCGATATCGACGCGGCACGAGAGGCGGCAGTGGTCCGCGGCCGGAAGCGCTCGGTGGCGTCGCTGCTGGAGGAGCTCGACCGGCGCCGGCGCTTGCTCATCGGATACCTCGAGCTCCTAGAGGAACGGCATCTCGCGAAGGCTGTGCCCGGGGCCCCCGCGGGAGAGGACAGCGTCCGCGCGCAGATCTGGGTCGGATACCACGACCGCCAGCACGCCGCCGACATCCGGCGCGCGCTGGCGACGTGGTGGGAGCCGGAGCGCCTCCAGTTCGCGCCCGAAATTCAGGACCTCGCCCATGCGCTCTCGCCCGATCCCGCGCTCCGCGTGCTGTACAGCGTCGCCCCTGACGCCTGGGCGTCGCCTTCGCCGTTCGCCGGCTCGTCGTACCACGACCTGCTCGCGCGCCTGGCGACCGGGGACCGAGCGCTCCAGCGCTACCTCCGCGCCGCGCTCACGACAGGAGCAGGCACAGGGTCCGACTTCGGGCACGAAGAGCGTGACCTCGTCGAAGAGCAGCGGGAAGTCAGCGAAGAGGAGCTCATCGAAGAGTTCATCGCCTCGCGCCACGAGACGCTGCGGCTGCTCTCGGGGCTGCGCGCCGAACATCTGCGCGCCCCCGCGCCATGCGCCTGGGACGAGCCGGCGGGCGAAGGAACGCTGCTGGAGTGCATGTGGCGCTTTTCCCAACGCGAAGCGCGCCACCTCGCGGCGCTCCGCATGGCCATGCCCTGGCGCCGGGGGTGACGCGCTCCTCGAAGGGGCGGGGCCTGCGCTACTTCGCCAGCAGCGCCGACATCACCTTCAGGCCGACCTCCATGCCCTTCCAGGGTAGGCCCGCGTGGAACGGGTTGCCGTTAGCGAAGCGGAACGGCAGGTAGAGCCCGAGCAGCTTCTTCCCCACCCGCCACGCCGGCGAAACCCCGACCTTGTACCGGTCGAGGGAATCGGGCCGGACCTCGACGGGCTGCTCGGGGCGACCCGTGACCCGCAGGGGCACCTGCGCGAAGGTGGCGCTGTCGAGCATCTCCATCACACACATGCTGGTCGGCTCGAACGGCCGGAAGCCGTCGGGCCCGGCGATGCGCTGGGCCAGGTGTTCGGACGCGGCGTCCGCCTGGAGGAAGGCCAGGAACGCCTGCTTCACCGGGAAGTCGCCCGTGTCGCCCACGGCGTACACGTCAGGGTGGCCCGCCACCTGCCGGGTGCCCGGCTCCGTCTTCACGAACCCGCGGTCGTCCGACGGCAGAGCCTCGTAGCGGTTCGCTGCGATGTACGGCGGGAACGAGACCAGCAGGTCGAACGGCAGCTCTTCGCCGTTCTCGAACGCCACCCTGCCCGGGCCGACCTCCGTAACGACGTACTGCCTGTGCCCGTGGATGCCGCGGCGCTGGAACTCGCGCTCGACGACCTCGTTCAGACGGGGGCCGAACGCCTGAATGTACCCCCGCTCGAAGGTGGCCCACCCGATGTCTACGCCCTCGCGGACGCGCTTCCGGCGGAGCCAGGTGTCGAGCATCATCACCATCTCGTAGAGCGGCCCGGAGCACTTGTTGTTGGGCGGCACGAGGAACAGGACCCTGCGGCGCTCGCCGCGGTTGACGTCGTCCACGAGCCTCGCGTACGCCTCGCGGAGCCGGAGCATGTCCTCCTCGGTCCAGATGGTGAGGGCGTGCTCCTCGAGTCCTGCGATCTCCGAGGGGCGCATCGCGGCGCCGGTCGCCACAATCAGGTAGTCGTACCCGCGCTCGGAACCGTCGACGCGCACGGTCTTCTTCACCGGGTCGATCTCCTCGACCCGACCGCGGACGAAGTCGATGCCCCGCTTGCGGGTCGGCCGGACGAGGTCGATGTGCAGCTTCTCGGGCGCGAGCCCGAACGGGATGTAGATGGTGTTGGGCTTGTACAGGAAGTGCTCGCGGTCGGAGACGAGCGTCAGGTCGACGCGATCGCCGAGCCGCCATCGCAGGTAGTAGGCGGATTCGAGCCCACCGAAGCCGCCTCCGAGGACGAGAACACGGGGTCGCGCAGCGGTTGTCATGATGCGCCTCCTGTAACGCGAGCGGACGAAGCGGCTTCAACGGCGCCGCTGGACGCTCCCGAACGGATGCGCCGGATGCGCTCGACGAGCGCCTCGCCCGCTTCCAGACGCTTGATGAGAAACAGATGGAAGACGTCGCACGCCTCGGCGACCTCCGGATGGGCGAGCGCGTAGTAGACGGTCGTTCCCTCCCGGCGGGCCGAGACGAGGTCCTGGGCCCGAAGCGCCGCCAGATGCTGCGAGACGTTGGCCTGCGGCGCGCCGAGCGCTCGCGCCAGCTCTCCGACGGAGCGCTCGCCCTCGCGCAGGAGGTCGAGAATCCGCAACCGCTTGGGCTGGGCGAGCGCCTTCAGCACCTGCGCTTGAAGCCGGTAGACCGCGTCCTCGGCCCGCTCTGCCATCGTGCGTTCCTCCATTCGCGCATTCGCATGTTCGACTACAGGATCGCGCTCGCGCGGCGGCTCCGGCAGAGCGGACCGTCGCGTTCGCGCCGTCCGAGCGTCCCCTCGCGGACGGGCCACCCGGCACGGCGCATCGGACGCGCCAGGCCCGCCTGCGTGCGTGCGTGATGCGCCACAGGTCCCCGCCGCCTACAATGGCGTTCCCGAATGACGAAAGGAGGACATCAGTGGCGGAACGCGAGGACATCGTGCGGGGACTCGAGTTCGTGGCGGCCGAGGCGAGGCGGGTCGGCTCGCTGTTCAGCGACGCCCACTGGGCCAGAACGGCGTCGGGCGGCTGGACCGCGAAGCAGGTGTTCGCCCACCTCGCCGCCACCGCGGAGCTGGCGCCTCGCTTTGCCGCGATGCTCGCGCAGGCACCCGCCGGATCGAATCCGCGGGCCGGGCTGGACATCGACGCCATCAACGCCCAGACCGTCGCCGCGCGCGAGGGAAAGACGGCCCGCGAGCTGGTGGACGACGTCGTGAACGGCTACACGAGCCTGGCCGAGTTCGTTCGCGGAGCGCCGCAGGAGCTGCTCGACGCCCGGGCGCAGTTCGGCGCCGAACCCACGGCGCTCTCCGACATCATGGCGACGAACGTCGTCCTGCACGCCCTGCACCACCTGTACGAAGCCGCCACCGCGACCTGAGCGCCATGCCGATCCGTCTGCCCTGGCCGCTGCGACGCGCGTCGCCGCCTTCCTGCAACGCCCCGCTCGCCGACGGCGAAGCGGTTCTTCGCGGACAGCGGTGCGTGCTGGTCTACGGACGCGAGCGCAAGCGGGGCGCGCTGCATCTCACGAACCGCCGCCTGCTATTCGAAGCCGACCGAGGCGACGCCCGCTGGCTCATCATCCCCCTCGACGAGATCTCCCGGGCCAGCGCGTACCGCGCGCCAGGCTCGGCCGCGTACCACCTTTGGGTCGAGACCACGAAGGGCGAACAGGCGCCCTTCGCGATGTCGCGCCGCGACGCCGAAGCGTGGGCGCAGGCCATCGAAGACGCCCGAAGACGCCTCGCAGAGCCCGAAACGACGGTGTCCGACGCGGAGCGGCTGCTAGAATGAGGCGCCATGGCTGAATTCGCCCTCGGCGCCACGTCGCCGCCCCGGCCGGGCTGGACACCACGCCCCTGGGGCTTGAAGGAGATCGGGGTCGCGGTGCTCTACCCGCTCGCGATCCTCGCCCTCGCGCTCGCCGTCACGCTCGCGGTCGACACCTCGACGCAGGACGTGAGCGACGCCGACGTGATCGCGGGGCTCATCATCAGCCTCGTCGTCATCGACGGGGGCCTCGCCGCGCTCGTGTGGGGACTGGCCATGGTGCGCTGCGGCGGCCGCTTCGCCGACCTCGGGTTCCGGCGCATGCCGCTGGATCGCCTCTGGATCGCCGCGGGTCTCGTGGTCTTTGCGTACGCCGTCGTCGTCGCGTGGCAGTATCTCCTTCTGCCGTTCGGCGTCACGCCGGAGCAGGACACCGAGACGCTCGTGCAGAGTCCGGCCGTGCTGCCGCTGAGCGCGTTTGCGGTCATCATCGTGGCGCCGCTCGTCGAGGAGATGTTCTTCCGCGGCTTCGTGTTCGGCGGACTCGTGTCGCGAATCGGGTGGGCGCCGGCGGCGCTGGCGAGCGGCGTTCTCTTCGGCGCCGTGCACGGCAACTCGCCCGACGCGCTGCCGCTCATCGTGCCGTTCACCCTCATCGGCGCGGCCTTCGCCTGGGGGTATTACCGCACGGGGTCGCTCTGGGTGAGCGTCGCGGCCCACTTCCTGTTCAACACCATCAGCTTCAGCTTGCTCGCCGTGTATGAACTAACGTGAGCAGGATCGACGAAGCCTTCGCCCGGGCCCGCGCCGAGGGCCGCATCGCCCTGATGCCGTTCATCGTGGCGGGCCACCCCTCGCCCGATGCGACGCCCGGCCTCGTCCGGACGCTGTTCGAGGCTGGCGCCGACGTCATCGAGCTCGGCGTGCCCTTCTCGGACCCGCTGGCCGACGGCGCGACGAACCAGCGCGCCAACGAAGTGGCCCTCCGGCACGGCATGACCCTCGCCCGCTGTCTCGACATCATCCGCGAGGCGCGAGCCGGCGGCGTCACGGGCGCCATCGCGCTCATGGGCTACTATAACCCCATCCTGGCGTACGACCTCGACCGGTTCGTCCCGGACGCCGCGGCGGCCGGCGCCGACGGCCTCATCGTCGTCGACCTCCCGCCGGAGGAGTCGGACGACCTTCGAGAGCGGTGCCAGGCCCACGGGCTCGACCTCATCTACCTGCTGGCGCCGACGTCGTCGGAACAGCGGATCGCCCTGGTAGCCAAACGGGCCTCGGGTTTTGTATATTGCGTCAGCGTCGCCGGTGTGACGGGCGCGAGAGACCGTCTGCCGGACGAG
>DATLZC010000147.1:0-14671 GCA_035574215.1 Dehalococcoidia bacterium
CATCGTCATGGCGGAATCGAACGTGTACTGCCAGCGCGAGCTGAAGTGGTTCGCCAGCACCGAGGGGAGTTACATCGAGCAGGAGCTGGTCGAGACGGGCTGCGGCATCGAGGCCACGGCGGTCGACGAAGGCGAGGTGCAACGCCGGTCGTATCCCAACAGCGTCGGGCGGCATCAGGGCACCGAGGGCTGGGAGTTCGTCGAGCGGTACGACTTGCCCGGCAACGCCGAGCGCGTGGCGGAGGACGCGGTCGCGCTGCTCACCGCCAAGCCGTGCCCCTCGGGCATCACAACCGTCATTCTCGACGGGTCGCAGGTGGCGCTCCAGATCCACGAGTCCTGCGGCCACGCCATCGAGCTCGACCGCGTGCTCGGGACGGAGGCGGCGTTCGCGGGCACGAGCTTCCTCACGCCGGACAAGCTGGGTTCGTTCCAGTACGGCTCGGAGCACGTCAACATCCGCATCGACGCCACCAGCCCGGGCGGGCTGGGGACGTTCGGCTACGACGACGAAGGCGTCCCCGCGACGAGCATGCTCGCCGTGGAGCGCGGGCGCTTCGTGAACTACCTCATGTCGCGGGAGACGGCGGCGGCGTTGGGCAAGCGCAGCAACGGCTGTATGCGGGCGTCGGGCTGGAACCGCATCCCCCTCATCCGCATGACGAACGTCAGCCTCGAACCGGGGGAATGGACGCTCGAGGACCTCATCGCCGACACAGACGAGGGCATTTACATGGAGACGAACCGGTCGTGGAGCATCGACGACCGTCGGCTCAACTTCCAGTTCGGGACCGAACTCGCCCGCGAGATCAAGAACGGGAAGCTCGGCGCGCTCTTGAAGAACGCGACGTACACAGGCATCACGCCGCAGTTCTGGAACAGTTGCGACGCCGTCTGCAACCGCGACCACTGGGTCATCTGGGGGACGCCCAACTGCGGGAAGGGCCAGCCCGAGCAGGTCGCCCACACCGGCCACGGGGCTGCGCCCGCCCGCTTCCGCAACGTCCAGGTCGGCGTCATGAAGTAGAGCGAGGAGCCATGCCCAGAGCCATCGACGTCCACATCCACCCGCCCAACCCGCAGGGCGAGTCGCTCACGTCGTCGCGCGAGACGCAGGCGTACTTCAAATCCGCGGCCACGCCTCGCTCGGCCGACGAGATGGCTGAATACTACGCCAGTCTCGACATCTTCGGTGTCATCTTCGATATCGACGCCGAGACGGCCACGGGGCGTCCGCCGACGCCGAACGACTACATCGCCGAGATCGTGCGGCGCTACCCGAAGCAGTTCATCGGATTCGGGAGCGTCGACCCCTGGAAGGGCCGGGCCGCCGTGAACGAAGCCGTGCGGTGCGCGACGGAGCTCGGCCTGAAGGGGCTCAAGTTCCACCCGTCGATGCAGCGGTTCTACCCCAACGACCCGCAGTTCTACCCGCTGTGGGAGACCGCGCAGAACCTGGGCCTCATCGTGTTGCTGCACACGGGCACGACGGGCGTCGGCGTCGGGCGGCCCGGCGGAGGCGGCATCAAACTCAAGTACACGCAGCCGATACCCTACATCGACGACATCGCCGCCGACTTCCCCGAGCTCAAGATCATCATGGCGCACCCGGCGTGGCCCTGGCAGGAGGAGCAGCTCGCCATCCTCGTGCACAAGCCGAACGTGTACATGGACCTCTCGGGCTGGTCGCCCAAGTATTTCCAGCCGTCGCTGGTGCAGTACGCGAACACGTTGATTCAGGACAAAGTGCTGTTCGGCTCTGACTACCCGGTCATCACGCCGGAACGGTGGCTGCGGGACTTCGAGCAGGCCGGCTTCCGAGAGGAGGTACGGCACAAGATCCTGTTCGACAACGCGGCGCGCCTCCTCGGCCTCCAGTTCTGAGCACACGGAGAAGCCATGCTCGGTGAAAGCGAACTCAAGCGCATCGCGGAGACGGCCCTTTCGGCGAGCGCCGCCGACCAGACGGAAGTGCTGATCCTGGCGTCGCACACGGCCCTCACCCGGTTCGCGAACAACTACATCCACCAGAACGTCGAGCAGCAGGACACGGACATCAGGGTGCGAGTCGTGCTCGGCAAGAAGATCGGCGTCGCCGGAACCAACGACCCCTCGCCCGACGGCGTCGCGCGCGTGGTCGAGCGCGCGACGGAGCTCGCGCAGCACCAGAAGCCGAACGAAGACTTCCGTTCCCTCCCAGGACCGCAGCCCATCACGCCTGCGCAGGGCTGGTCCGAGGCCACGGCCCGCTGCGGTCCTGAGGAGCGCGCCCACGTGGTGGCCCAGATCTGCGACGCGGCGCAACGTGCAGGGCTCACGGCGGCGGGGGCGTTCCGCACCGCCGCCGCCGAGGTCGCCGTCGCCAACTCGCTGGGCGTCTGGGCCTACCACCGCGACACCACCGCCGACATCAACACCGTGGTCATGGGCGAGACCTCCAGCGGCCACGCCGAGCGCTGGACCATGGACGTCCGCGACATCGACGGCGAGGCCATCGCCGTCGAGGCGGTCGACCGCGCGCTTCGCTCAGCCAATCCGCAACCGCTGGAGCCGGGCGACTACGAGGTCGTGCTTCTGCCCTACGCCGTCGCCGACCTCCTGGACTTCTTTGCGTACCTGTCGTTCGGCGCGCAGGCGTTCCTCGAGAAGCGCAGCTTCATGTCGGGCCGCATCGGCGAGCGAGTCATGGGCGAGAACATCACCATCTGGGACGACGGGCTCGCGCCCGACACCATCCCGCAGCCGTTCGACTTCGAGGGGGTCCCGAAGCGCCGGGTGACGTTCATCGAGAACGGCGTCGCCCGCGACGTCGTGTGGGACAGCTACACGGCGGGCAAGGAGAGACGCGAGTCCACCGGGCACGCGCTCCCCGCCGGCAACACCTTCGGGCCGGTCCCTTCGAACATGTTCCTGAGGCCCGGTGACGCCACCATCGACGACATGATCGCCGACGTAAAGCGAGGCGTCTTCGTAAGCAGATTCTGGTACACCCGCCCGGTGCACCCGTTGCACGTCATCGTCACCGGGATGACCCGCGACGGCACGTTCCTCATCGAGAACGGCAGGATCGTCGCGCCCATTAAGAACCTGCGATTCACACAGGGTTATGTCGAGGCGTTGAACAACGTCGACCTCATCGGGCGCGAGACCATGCTCACGCAGGCCATCGCCGGCGTCTCCCGCGTGCCCGCCCTGAAGATCCGCAAGTGGTCCTTCACGGGCGCCACGCAGTTCTGACGCCCCCGGCCTACGTCCCTTCGCTCCGGCGGGCGACGATCAGCACCTCGATGTGCACGTTGTCCTCGACTGTCACGAGCGGCGTGTTCGGCGGGTCGATCTGGAAGTCGGCCCAGGTGAAATCGGTCCGCCCGACGATGTGCAAGGTGTCGCCCGTGAGCCGCGCCTCCACCTGGAAGGTTTGCGGCCTCGTGACGCCCCGGATGGTGAGCTCGCCGGTGACTTCGCGCGTCACTGTCTCGCCTTCCCGGTATTCCGACGGAAGATCCGGCAGGGGGTCGAGCGTGAAGGTGGCGATGGGGTCCTGGTTGAAGATGCGCTCGCGGACGAAGTTGTCACGGCGCGCCTGATCGCTCTCGAACGCGCTCAGGTCGGCCGTGATCGTCGACACCCCGTCGAGCCGGACGATACCTTCCAGCGCGGTCGTGCGGCCGACGGCCTCGGTCGTCGTCGGCATGTTGGCCAGCTTCTCCCGCACGGTATACGTGGCCACCGATTCGCCGGGGACGACCCGGAATTCGACACCCCGTACGTCGTCGATGGTGACGACGGCCGCGCCGGACGCAGGGGTCGGCTCCGCCGCGGGCAGCTCGAGCCGGCCGCTCTCTTCGTCGCCCTGCCCCATCAGCCCCACGCCGATCGCGAGCGCGACGGCGCTGAGGACGGGTGCGGCGACCCACGACCGCCGCCACGGAGCTTCCGAGAGCCACGGCGTTACCACGGCCACGCACGCGAACACGAGGGCGGCGAGCGGGACCATGAAGCCCACAGCGCCATCGACCAGGGCTTCGAAGCCGAACGCGGCCGCAGTGGAGACGGCGAGACCCACGGCGCACAGGCCGCCGAACAGGGGAATCCGAGAGCGGCCAGCGGGCAGCGCCCACCAGAGCACCCCCATGACCGCGCCGGCGAGCAGTGCGCCGAGCGTGACCGTGAAGGTGTTGAAGACGACGTCGTCGGGCGACTCCAGCGGAAGCGAGACGAGCGAGGCGACCACGGCGCCGACGGCGCCGCCGCACAGGCCAGCCAAGAACTTCATGGCGTATCCTCCTCCGCAGGCCGGCGGGGTCGAGCGCCGGCCGGACGGGAACATATCCCATACGCACGCAACACGCGAGACGCCGGCTGTAAACGCTCTGCAAAACGCGGATTAACAGAAAGGCGTCGACGGCCGTGGGCGGGCGTCCTACACTGGACACACACTTGCGATACGGGAGGCCTCGACGTTGTCCCGGCTGTTCACGGTGCAGGAAGCCGAAGCCCTGTTGCCCGAGCTCACCGAGATCGTACGGGGGCTGCAGGAGCGGAGCCGCGAGCTCGAGGCCATCCGGCGCGAGCTTGCGGCCGCCGCGCGGCGGGCGAGCGGGAACGGACACCTCGAGAAGGGCGCGACTGAAGGGTCTCGGCGTCGCGCCGAAGAGCTCGTCGCCGAGATCAACCGCCTGCACGCCCGCATCCTTGCCCTGGGATGCGAGCTCAAGGGCATCGAAGAGGGGCTCATCGACTTTCCGGCCGAGCGCGACGGCCGGACCGTGTACCTCTGCTGGCGGCTCGGAGAGCCAGGCATCGCCTGGTGGCACGAGCTCGACGCCGGGTTCGCCGGCCGCCAGCCACTGTGATGCAGGTGAACCGTACGCGGGCCCGCGGGCGCACCCCACGGTCGACCGCGACGACATCGCCCCGTTTCGCTGTTCCTCAGACGCATCATGCGCTAAGCTTGTGACGGTGCGCACAACCGGCGCCGCCGGAACACGCGCTCCGAACGCCAGATCACACCGGGCGAGCCGGGCCCGGAGAGGAGGAACGATGAAGCGCATCGGGTTCGTAGCGGCTCTCGCAGCCGCGTTCACGGTCGTGGCCATCGCCGCAGCGGCGTGCGGCGGCGGAGGCGGCAACGAGGGCGGAAGCTCCGGCGGGAGCTCCAGCGGTTCTCCCACGCAGCCCTCGGGCGGCGGCGCGGCCCCGTCGAGTGAGCTGACCATCGTCGGAAAGAACACGCTCTTCGACAAAAACGAGCTCGTCGGGAAGGCCGGCGAGATCACCATCACGTTCGACAACCAGGACGGCGGCGTGCCCCATGATTTCGCGATCTTCGAGAGCGAGGACGCCGCCAACGCGGGCGAGGAGCCTATCGCCGCGACCGAGATCGAAAACGGCCCGGTCACCCAGACGCTCAAGGTGACGCTCGAGCCGGGCGAGTACTTCTACCGGTGCAATGTCCATCCGACCACGATGACGGGAACGCTGAAGGTCGTGTCGTAGTGGAGACGCGGGCTGGAACGTCCGCGTCTGGAGCAGCATGGAGGGAGAAGCGATGCGGAAGAAGCTCGCGCTGGCCGCTGGCCTGCTGAGCCTCGCGGCCTTCGCCTGGATGGCGGCGGCGTGCGGCGAAGGCCTGTCGTCCGCCGATAAGACGGCCACCGCCGCCATCATCCTGGGGGAGACGCCCGTTCCGACGCCGACGAAGGCCTCGGCGTCACCCACGCCGGCGCCGGGCGAGACGCCGAAACCCACGGAGGCGCCGTCGGAAAGCCCGCCGGCCGAGGGCGTGATCAAGCTGGTCGCCAAGAACATCCTCTTCGACAAGACCGAGATCACCGCCAAGGCGGGCGAGATCACGTTCGAAGTGGACAACCAGGACGGCGGCGTGCCGCACAACCTCGCGATCTACGAGAGCGAGGACGCCGCCAACGCAGCCCAGCCGCCCATCGCCGCGACGCCCATCGAAAACGGCCCGGTCGTCCAGACGCTCAAGGTGACGCTCGAGCCGGGCGAGTACTTCTTCCGCTGCGACGTGCACCCGACGACGATGACGGGTACGCTCGTCGTCGAGTAGCGCATTCCGCCGTATCGACTGGCCCGAAGGCCCGCGCGGAGCGGGCCTTCCGCTTCTTCACCGCGCGAAAGCGCTCGTGCTAGGATGCGGACGTGAGACATCGCGAAGAGCTGAGCGTCCTCACGTCGGCCCCGGATCACGAAGTGCCCCTCGACCGGGCCGCGCTGGTCATCGCGCAGGAGGAATACCCCCAGCTCGACGTCCAGGCGTACCTCGACCGGCTCGACGCCATGGCCACCGAGCTGGCGGCGGAGATCGACCTCGAGACGGGACCGCGCGCCGCGCTGGGCGACCTGAGCGCCTTCTTGTTCGAGCGTCACGGGTTCCGCGGCAACACGGAGGACTACGAGGATCCGCGGAACAGCTACCTCAACGACGTCCTGGACCGGCGGCTGGGGATTCCCATTTCGCTGAGCGTCGTGTACATCGCCGTCGCCCGGCGGCTCGGCCTCGACGTGAAGGGCGTCGGGCTGCCGGGTCACTTCATCGTGAAGTACGACACCCCGGACGAGACGCTGTTCGTGGACCCGTTCCACGGAGGCCGGTTCATCTCGCGCGAGGAGTGCTTCCAGCTCGCTGAGCGCGCGCTGGGACGCCGGGTGGCCCGCAACGACGCCCTCCTCGCCGCCGCGACGAACCGCCAGATTCTCACCCGCATGCTGTACAACCTCAAGGCCGTCTACCTGAAGCGGGGCGACTTGCGGAAAGCCCTGGGCGTGTCGGAGCTCATTCTCGCGATTTTCCCCTGGGACCTCGACGAACTTCGGGACCGTGGGATGCTGCATCACCGGCTCGGGGAGAACGCGGCCGCCCGCCGGGACCTCGACCTCTACCTCCGGTATCGCGGCGACGCGCGCGACGCGGACGCGGTGCGCCGGACGCTGGACGCCATCCGTTCCCGCCGCGAGTGACGCCGCGGCGTGTTATGCATGGCGAATCTTGCGCCTGGCGGGGCGCTACGAGAGAATGTGGCGTCGATCAACCCGCACGATCCTCGCAGCTCCGGGAAGGTGATGTGATGCAGCAGGTCGCTCTGGACACGGGCCGCAGGCAACGGATTGCCACCCACGAAACGTCCCGTTCGATCGTGGTCTGTGAGGCCCTCGAATTCGAGACCAGCGACGCGCCTCAGTTCATCGACATCACCGACGACGTCGCCGCCGTCGTCGCCGATTCCGGCATCGCCTTCGGGCAGGTCGCTATCTTTTCGACGCACACCACGGCCGCCATCAAAATCAACGAGAACGAGCCGCTGCTTCTGCGGGACATGGCCCGAACTCTGCGGCAGATCGCGCCCGTCAACGCCTATTACGAGCACAACGATTTTTCGAGGCGCACGGTCAACATGAACGAGGACGAATGCGCCAACGGGCACTCGCACTGCCAGCACCTGTTCCTCGGGGCCAGCGAGTGCGTGCCCATTGTCAACGGCCGCATGACGCTGGGCCAGTGGCAGCGCATTTTCCTCATCGAGCTTGATCACCCCCGGCAGCGCCGGGTGCTCGTGAACGTGGTCGGCGCCGCGGCCAGCCAGGAGTAAACGGCGCTTCCCTGTGACCGACGGTTCCCGCCCGAACGCCCGACCCGCTCCTGAGGCTTCGCGCCCCCTGCTCATCGCGCACGCCTGCAACAGCGAGCGCGCCCTCGTCCGAGCGCTCGACGCCGGCGCCGACGCCGTCGAGGCGGACGTGTGGCTCGAGGGAGACCGTCTGACCCTGCGGCACGAGCTGCGGCTACCGCACGTGCCGCTCCTCGTCGATAAGTGGTATGTCCGCCGGGCTCGAGGGCTCATCGAGCTGCCCGACCTCGTCCGAGAGGTCGACGGCCGTGCCGGGCTCTTTCTGGACCTCAAGAGCCGTGGGGAGCGCATGGCGCGCGCTGTGGCCGCCGCCATCGAACGTCTGAGCCGGCCGCTCGTGCAGGTATCGTCGCGTCACTGGGACCTGCTCGACACGCTTCGCGACGCGTTTCCGGGCCTGTCGATCTGGTATTCGGTCGGGAGCCGCCGCGAGCTGGAGGCGCTGTTCGACCGGGCGCGTCGGGGACGGGCCACCGCTGACGGCGTGTCGCTCCGCCACCGGCTCCTGGACGCGGACGTCGCCGGGCGGCTGCGCGAACTGGGACTCCGCATCTACGCCTGGATCGTGCCCGACCCCGCCCGGGGCGAGCGCCTCACAGCGCTGGGCGCTCACGGACTCATCGCGGACGACGTACGCCTGTGGGCCGCACCCGCGGGAGACGCGCTCGCCCTGGCGCCCGTCCCCGTCCGCGACTTCCCGTAGTCGACACGACCCAACGACGACGTCTGTGTAGAATGGGCGGCGTCCGAGGAATGCGCTCGCGGAGGGGGTGGCGATGCCGCAGATCGACGTCGGGGGCGTCCCCATCAACTACATCGACGAGGGCAGCGGGCCTGCCATCGTGCTCGTGCACGGCTTCGCGAGCAGTCTGCAGGGAAACTGGCGCGGCCCCGGCGTCGTCGAGGCGCTGACGCGCGCCGGCCGCCGGGTCATCGCCCTCGACTGCCGCGGCCATGGCCGCAGCGGCAAGCCCCACGACCCCGAAGCCTACGGCGGCACGAAGATGGCCGACGACGTCATCGCCCTCATGGACCGCCTCGGGGTCGACCGCGCTGACCTCTGGGGCTATTCGATGGGAGGGTTCATCGCCGCGTCGCTGCTCGTGCGGCACCCGCACCGGTTTCGCTGCGTCATTCTTTCAGGCGTAGGCGACGGGCTCCTGCAAGGTGGGCGCAGCCGCCGCAA
This sequence comes from Dehalococcoidia bacterium, assembly GCA_035574215.1. GTDB lineage: Bacteria > Chloroflexota > Dehalococcoidia > DSTF01 > JACRBR01 > DATLZC01. The sequence goes on from DATLZC010000147.1 coordinate 8,839, forward strand.
CGCGGAGGCCATCGCCCGGGCGTTGGAAGCGGAGAGCGCCAGCGACGCGGAGAACCCCACCGCGAGGGCATTCCGCATCTTCGCAGAACAGAGCGGCAACGACCTCAAGGCGCTGGCTGCGATCCAGCGGTCGTCTCGCGGAGGCTTCGACCCCGCGAAGCTCCGTGAGACCGACCGGCCCGTGCTCGTCCTCATCGGCGAGGGTGACACGCTGGTCGGGCCCGCCGAGGGGCTGGCGGCGGCCATCCCCGGCGCAAAGCTCGTCAAGGTACCCGGTGACCACATCACCGCCGTCGCCTCTCCCGAATTCAAAGAAGCGGCGTTGGCCTTTCTTGCGACGCACTCGCCGGTCGACCGTCAGTGACCGGCGTGCGCGGGGATGACATGCACCGACGTGGCCTTGAACGACGCCACCACGGGTGAACCGGCGTCGATGCCCAGCTCGGTGAGCGAGCGCCGGGTCACCCGCGCGACCAGCCGAAAGCCGCAATCCACGAGCACCCGCGCCTCTGGCCCCGACCACGTGACCTGACGCACGACTCCCGGCAGCCGGTTTCGCGCGCTCCCCGTCGCGACCGCTTCGCCTGCGGGCGACAGCGTGACGTCCTCCGGGCGGACACAGACCAGCGCTGACGCGAACGTGGGCGGCTCGCCCGCCGCCTCGACGCGCCGGCCGTTCACGTCGAGGCCGATGATGCCGTCGGCCGCATCCACAACCCGGCCCTGGACGATGGTCTCGACCCCGACGAACGCCGCGACCTCCTCGTCCACAGGCGCGGCGAAGACGTCGCTCACAGGGCCGGCCTGGCGGATGCGCCCGCCGAGCAGCACGGCCACCCGCGTGGCCAGCCGCGCGGCCTCCGAGCGGTCGTGGGTGACCAGCACAGCCGTTGTGCCGGTCGCGTCGAGCGCGCTCCGCAGTTCGTCGATGAGGTTGTCCCTCGTGGGCTGGTCGAGGGCGCTGAACGGTTCGTCCAGCAGCAGCACGTCCGGCTCGACGGCGAACGCGCGCGCCAGATTGACGCGCTGGGCTTCGCCCCCCGAGAGGCGGCGCGCGGACCGCGAAGCGAGATGGGCGACGCCGAAGCGCTCGAGCCACGTCTGCGCTCGCCGGCGCCGCTCGGCGGCCGGCACGCCACGGAACCGCAGCCCCGTCTCGACGTTCTCTCGGACGGTTGTATCGAGCAGGAGCGGCTCCTGAAAGACCACCGCCATGCGCCGCCGTACGGCGAGCGAGCCGGTCGACGCGGGCTGCCCATCGACGAGCACGACGCCCCTCGACGGCGGTTCGAGGAGCGCCAGGACATGGAGCAGCGTGGTCTTGCCAGCGCCGTTAGGGCCGAGGACAGCCACCGTCTCTCCTGCGGCGACTTCGAACGCGGGGACCTCGAGGGTCACGACGCCGCCCCTGCGCACGACGAGGTCGCGCACCACGAGGCTCGCCGTCACCGGAACCGCTCGCGCTGCTGGATGGTCGTGAGGATCAAATTCACGGCGAACACCAGGAGCAGGAGAATGAACCCCACGGCGAACGCCGGGCCGAACTCCCCTCGGCCGACGAGGAAGACGATCCACGTCGTCATGACCCGCGTCTCGCCGGGAATGTTCGCGCCCACCATCTGCGAGGCGCCGATCTCCGAGATGACGGCGCCGAACCCCGCCATGACGGCGGCGAGCAATGGCATCCGCGCCTCGCGCAGGAGCGTCCACAGCATCTGGAACCGCGACGCGCCCAGGCCGTAGAGCTGCAGCCTCAGCCGTGGCGGCAGCGAACCCAGTGCCGCGACGGTGAATCCCGTCACGATGGGGAACGCGATGACGACCTGGGCGATCACCATCGCCGCGGGCGTGTACATGAGCCCGAGCGCGCCGAGCGGACCGCTGCGCCACAGAAGCGCCGCCACGAGCAAACCCGCCACGACCGGCGGGAGTCCCATCCCTGTGTTCACCAGCGTGATCAGGAGCCGCCGTCCCGGAAAACGCGTGAGCGCCAGGGTGGAGCCGACGGCCACCCCCAGCGCGAGGCTGACCAGCGTGGCGCTCCCCGAGATGACCAACGACCGCGCCACCACCTCGAGAAGTTCGCGGTCGCCTCGGACGATGAGCCGCACGGCCTCACGGATGCCGTCCCAGATGAGGTCCATCGCTCACTCCAGGCCCAGGGCCGCCTCCGATTTCCCGGCGTCCGGAGTGAATAGCGCCTGACCGAAGCGATCGACGCCGAAGGACCCGATGATGCGCTGCGCCTCGTCCGAGACTAGGAACTCCACCCATGCGCGCGCGCCTTCGGCGTTGACCCCGGGGAAGCGGTCCGGATTCACCTGCATGACGTGATACACGTTCAGAAGCGCCGGGTCGCCCTCGAGCAGGGGCTGCAGGTCCAGGGTGTCCCGCAACGCCAGGAACGTCCCCCGGTCGGTCAGCGTGTACGCGCGTCGCGCGCTCGCGAGCTGCAGGGTCTGCCCCATCCCCTGCCCGCTCTCGACATACGCGGCGTCCGACGTCGGGTCGAAGCCGGCTCGCTCCCACAGCCGCAGTTCGAGCTGATGCGTCCCCGAGTTGTCGCCCCGACTGATAAACGTCGACCCCGAGCGGGCGATGGCGAGCAGCGCGGCCGTCGCGCTGCCGGCGTTGCGGACGCCTGCGGGGTCGTCCGAGGGCCCGACGAGCACGAAGTCGTTGTGCATCACGAGCCGGCGGTTGACGACGACGCCCTTATCGACGAGCTCGCGCTCCGCATCGGGCGCGTGGGACAGCACAGCGTCAGCGTCTCCCCGCTCGGCCATCGCGAGCGCGGCGCCGGAGCCGACGCCGACGTACTTGAGATGGTACCCCGTCTGGCGCTCGAACACGGGAACCAGCGCGTCGAGCAGTCCGGAATCGACGGTGCTGGTGGTGGTCGCGAGGATGACGTCGCGCCCGCCGTCTCCCCGACAAGATGCGGCCAGGGCCGCCGCGACGAGGAGCGTCGCTGAGCTCAGAAGAAGCGCGCGGGCTCGCACGAAATCCCTCCTCGGGCCTGCCTCCGTTATGCTTGCGCCAGCATAACGAGGGCGTGCGCGTGCGTCTAGTCCGCGCCCCCGAAGGTGGCGTCGAACTCCCGGAGCAGGTCGCGCTGCATCGCCTCCTGGAACCGCCGGTACAGCGCCACCAGGCGCGCCCCCTCGGGCGTCAGGCGGCTTCGTCCCCCGCGCGCGCCACCCACTTCGCTCTCGACCAGCGGGAGACCGAGATTCCGCTCGATCTCTTTGATCTTCCCCCACGCGCGCCGATACGACAGCTTCATGCGCGCGGCGGCCTCCGCGAGCGAGCCAGTTTCAGCGATGTGCTCCAGTAACTGCACGCGGTAGTCACTGAGGGCGAGCGTCCCTTCCCGCTCCATCCAGAGCTTGATGCGGGGGGTGAGGTCCCGGGCGTCCACCGGAGCGTCCTCTGACTACTCAATGGATTCGCCGATGTCTCCGCGGGCGGTTGCTACTCGCGGCGCCGCGGCGGGGCGCCCGGCGACCGCGCCATCGATCGGCCCTGCGCCTTCGAGCGCGACCGGCGGCGCATACGTTCGCCGCAGCGGCACCTCCCGCAGGAACACCGTCGCCACCAGGGCGGTGGCCAGCACGAACACCGCGATGCGATAGTCGAACGCGATGGCATCAGTCAGGGCGTCGCGCAACGCGTCGAGCAGCGCCGTGACGTCCACGCCGAACTGCGCGCCGCTCTGCTGGAGCTGGTCGAGCCCCTGCGGGCTCGCGATGACGCCGGGATCGCTGCGCAGCCGCTCGATGAGGGGTGCCGGCGTCGACTCGACCACAGACGCCGGGAGGCGGTTCAGGTCGGCGCTCAGGTTGTTGGTCATGAGCGTCCCCAGGAGCGCAAGGCCGATAGTTCCTCCGACCGAGCGGGCGAACTGCACCAGTGACGTCACGATGCCCAGCACGTCGTACGGCACGGCGTTCTGGGCGGCGACCACCAGGGTGGGAATGGTGAATCCCATCCCGAAGCCGGCCATGAACATGTTCGCGGCCAGCGCCATGTACGGCTCGTCGCGACGCAACATCGATAGGAGGAACATGGCGCCGGCGACCACCCCGATGCCCAGCATCGTCACGGTCCGGTAGCGGCCGAACCGCGAGATGAACTGCCCCGCAATGGTGCTCCCCGAGACGATGCCCAGCGTCATCGGCGTGAGGAGGAGGCCCGACATGGTGGCGGATTGGCCCCGGACGCCCTGCATAAACAGGGGGATCAACATGCTGTTGGCGAAGAGCCCGACCCCGGTGATGAACGTCACCAGCATCGACACGGCGAAGATGTCGTTCCGGAACAAGCGGAGCGGGATGATGGGCTCCGAGGCGCGCGACTCGAACCACAGGAACGCCCCGAGGACAACCGCCGACGCCGCGAACAGCCCAAGGATCTGGGTCGATGCCCATGGGTACTCGCGCCCACCCCACGAGAGGGCGAGCAGCAGCGGCGCCAGGCCGCCAGCGAGCGCCGTCGCGCCGGCGTAATCGATCTTCCGTTCGCCGCGCGCGCCTGCGAACGATGGCAGCGCCAGCGCCAGCACCGGAATCGTGACGATGCCCAGCGGCAGGTTCACGTAGAACACCCAGCGCCAGTTTAGGTGGTCGGTCAGCGTTCCTCCCACGAGCGGCCCGATGACGCTCGCGAGACCAAAGACGCCGCTCATGAACCCCGCATACTTGGCCCGCTCGCCGGGGGCGAACAGGTCGCCGATGACGGCGAAGGTGTTGGCGAAGAGGAAGCCGCCGCCGATCCCCTGCAGGCCGCGGAAGACGATGAGCTGCGTCATGGACTGGGACATGCCGGACAGCGCGGAGCCCAGCAGGAAGATGACGACGCCGGCGATGAAGAAGCTCTTCCGTCCGTAGAGGTCCGAGAGCTTCCCGACGATGGGCACCGCGATGGTCGACGTGAGCATGTACGCGGTGAAGACCCAGGAGTAGAGCTCGAGGCCGCGCAGTTCGGCGATGACCCTGGGCATGGCAGTGCCGACCACCGTCTGGTCCATGGCGGCGAGAAACAGCCCCAGCATGGCCGCGCCCATGATGAGCGCCTTGGCTCGCCCGCTCATCTGGGCCATCGGGACGGGACCGTTACCCGCCAGGGGAGGCCGTCCGCTCATAGGTCTCCTTCTCCTGTTCCGCAGCTTCCACGAACAACGCCAGCCCCCGCTCGACGGCGTCCACCTCCTCGGGTGTGAGCCTGTCGAGCACTCGTTCGATCCATGCGCGCCCAATGCGGGCAACCTCACCCACGAGCGCTTGGCCCTCCGGCGTGAGGTGGTGGCGCACGACGCGCCGGTCGGCCTCGTCGTCCGAACGGCGAACCAGACCCTGCCGGACCAGACGATCGACGAGCCCGCTCATCGTGGGCGCGCTCACGCCCAGGGCCGACGCCAGCTCTCCAAGGGAAGCGCCTTCGTTGGACCGGAGGCAGAGCAGCAGTCTGAGCTGCTGCGTCGTGAGGTCACGCTCGTGCCACTGGCCCACCCGCAGAGGATCGGCTGCCGCCACGGCGCGGCCGTAGAGTTGAGCGATGTGGGCCAGTCTCGCCTCGTCGAGCATCGTTCCGGTCATAGAAATTATTCGCGTCGTACCAACTAACGCTAGACGGGCTGACCGGTCGTGTCAAGGATGCGGCGGGACGCGACGAGTGACACAGGAACGCCAGAGGCGACGTTCTTATGGCAGAGGTCTCGACCTGTGCTAGAATGCGATAGCCCGCCGGACGGTTCATCGCCACCTCTGTGAACCGTCCGGCGCAACAGTACGTAGGAGGACTTGGCGGTTGAGCAGCAAGCAGTGGCGCACGC
>DATLZC010000148.1:0-11395 GCA_035574215.1 Dehalococcoidia bacterium
GCAACCTGCTGTACGATCCGTTCTTCGACCTCGAGCCGTCCCTGAAGGACTTCGACATCGACATCAAGGATGTGCAGAAGGTCTTCGGGCGGAACGGGTCGACGTGCCAGGCGCCGATCCCGTCGAACCAGACGCCGCAGCCGGCTCCGCCGGCTGGCCCGAACCCCGGCCCGAACCCGTAATCGGGTGAGGGAACGGCGGTTCGGCCCGGCGCAGGGCTGAACCGAACGAGCAGCGGGGGAGCGATTCCGCGAACGCGGACGCCCCCCGCTGCTCCGCATCCGGCCGGAAACGACGGCCGCGGGGGGAACGCGTTAGCAGAGGTGAACCGGAGTGAACGAAGGACCAGAAGCGCGCGTGGAGCGGGTATGGGTGTGAGGATTCGCGAAGGACTGGTGGCCCTGATGGGCGCGATCTTTGTAACAACGGGCGTCGCAGCGTGGCGAGAGGGGACGGCTTCTTCGGCGGCCGGCCCGGTGGTGAGCCTCGAGCCCCCGAGCCAGGTGGCGACCGTGGGTGAGCGGGTCACCATCGACGTGGCCGTCGCGAACGTCACGAATCTGGCCGCGTGGGAGGTCGAGCTGACTTTCGACCCGGACGTCCTGAAGTTCGAAAGCTTCGTGGAACAACCGTTCATGGCCGGTTCGCGCCGCAGCGTGTCGTGCCTCGATCCGGTCGCGCACTCGAATGGGCGCGTCCAGCTCGGGTGCGTTTCGAGCGGCGAGGAGAATCGGACGCCGATACCTGGGGCGGCGGGCGCAGGGACCGTCGGGAGAGTCACGTTCTCGACCACGGGGACCGGCACAACGGCCATTGAAATCACGAGAGTAGGTCTCTCAGACCCGCTCGGTGACGACTGCTGCGGTCCCATCGAGACGCACGAGGCGGCGGTGCGGGTGGTGGCCAGCCAGCAAGACGAGGCGTCGACGGCGCCACCGCCGACGCCCACGCCGAACCCGCGCAAACTCACGCCGACGCCCGTGAACGCGACGCCCGGCCCATCGCTGGTGTTGACGCCTTCCGCGGGGAGCGAACCGCCAGCGGGAACGGGCGGCGTCGCCGGCGCGGTGACGTCGCCTGGCGGCAGCGCCGCCGAGCGCGCGAGCGCGGGCGACGACGATTTGTTCCGCTCCGCGTCGGGGGCGGCGACGGCTGGAGAGCGGCGCTCGCCGCGAGCGGGCGAGGGCTCACTGGCGACAGCCAGGGACCCGGCGGCGGGGATGGCGTTCACGGCGCTGGGCCTCGCAGGGTTGAGCTTCTCCGTCCTGTCCGCAGTGGGCCGGACGGTCAGGAGGCGAACGTTGTAGGGATGCAGGGTCCCCGCAGGGACCGAGAAGGGAGCCGACCATGCCGGTGCGCCACATCCGGGGGATGCTGATCGCGAGCGGGGCTGTTGCGCTGATGGCGTTAGCCGCGCCTGGGGACGGCGGGACGCGGACGGCGCACGCGACCACGTGGTACGCCGGCACGGCCACCGTGAAGCTGATGCCTGCCACTCGGAACCTCGCGCTGGGAGGGACGGCTGCCGTCGATGTTCTCGTTCAAGACGTGACGACGCCGGCGATTTCGATCTTCGGCGACGGCGTCGACAACGACGGCGATGGGCGCGTGGACGAGGACCTCGTCATCGGCGTCGATGACGACGGCGACTGTCCGGGGGACACGAACGGCGACGGGCATGTCTGCCGTGTCGGAGACCAGCGTGTCGACGAAGACCCCGTGGACGGCGTCGACGACGACTACAAGATCGGCGGTGGCGAGGGCGGCGCTGCGCCCTCGAACTGCTTCGACGGCCAAGACAACGACGGGGACGGTCTCATTGATGGAGACGATCCCGACTGCGAAGGAGACAACTTGGCCGACGAAGACCCGCCCCCGGGCCAGACGGGGTCGGACGACGACAAGGACGGGCGTGAAGGCGCGTCCTCACCCTTGGGCACGTGCGACGACCAGCTCGACAACGACGGCGATGGCCTGCGCGACCTGGCGGACTCCAACTGCGCGGGCAAAGTGGACGAAGACCCTGTCGATGGCGTCGACAACGACGGCGACGGCAGGATCGATGAAGACCCTCGGAACGAAGACCGAGACGGAAGCGAATACGGGGGGCGCTACCCGACGAACTGCGCGGACGGCCTGGACAATGACGGCGACGGTCAGAGGGACGACAACGACCCGGACTGCGCGCCGTACATCGACGAGGACGGGGGCCAGGACAACGACGGCGACAGCCGCGTGGACGAGGACCGGCGGGACGACGACCGGGACGGCCAGACGGACGAAGACGGCCCGATGCCCTGCCTGGTGAATCCGCTCAACCCGTTCCAGGGGAGCGTGCCGTGCGGGCTGGGAGCGTACGAACTGAAGATCACATATGACCCTACGGTCGTGCAGTTCGTGAGCGCCGAAAACCGAACGTTTCTGGGCAGCACGGGGCGCACGGTCTACGGGTGTTCGACATGGACGGGAGTGAACTCGCCGACGAGCGCGTGGGTGCGGTTCGGCTGCTTCACGCTGGGGACACCTGGGAACCCTGCGTCGCCGCCCGGTCCTCAGGGAAGCGGGACGCTGGCGAGGATGCGGTTCACGGGGCTCGCCATGGGGACGACGAGCCTCGACATAAGCGGCACCGTCCTGTATGATATCGCGAGCCGCCCCCTGAACGCGACCCTCGTTTCGGGTACAGCCTCGGTAGGCCGATGCGCGGACGTGCCGCTGCCGGTGCACGGCCTGACGCATGGCGTGAATGACGATGGGGACGCGCAGACAGACGAAGACCCCATCGACAACGTGGACAACGACGGCGACGGCCGCAAGGATGAGGACCCGCCGTACGGCGTCATCAACGGGACGATCGCGGTCCAGGACGCGCAGGGGGTCTTCGCCTTCTGGAAGACAAGACAACCGTACGGGAGCGACTACAACGGCAATGGTCGACAGGATGGCAGGGAATACGACGTCCAGCCGTCGTCGCAGGACGGGGCGGTGACGGTGCTCGATGCGCAGTATGCGTTCTCCGTGTTCGGGCAAAGTTGCCCGCCAACACCGTAGGGAGGCGGAATCGGGACGGCAGGGACAGTACGCCGGCGGGAGGGTCCGGCGCTGTCCGATCGAGTTGGGGGAGGCCGTGCGTGTAACAGGCGTCATCGATTAGCGTTGAACGGTGGAGTGCAAAGCCGGCTCGCGTTTCCCCGCCTCTTGTCCGGCTGAATCGGTATGGGAGGAATTGTGAGGATGCGAACTCCAAGACTCGTCTTCTCTGCGGTACTGGGCGCACTGGCGGTGATCACGACCGTGGCGCTGCTGGTGAGCGGTGGGGCGAAAGGGACGGAAGCGGCGGGAAACGCTGAAATCAAGGTTGTCGCGCCCACGACGGCGCAGCCGCTGAACACCCCGTTCGAAGTCACGACGAACCTCACGAAATTCGTGCCGACCACGCTGCAGCCGACGTGGGCCGGGTGGAGCATGCAGCTCGCGTACGACGCCGATGTCTTGAGCATCTCCTCAACGGATGACGTTACCAACGGCGGTCTGTGCGGCGGCAGTTGGGGTGCAGCACAGATATCGCCAACAATCATCGCTGGCTGCGCGTTCTCTTCTAAAACGACGACCGGCACGATGGAGCGGATCAAGTTCTCGTGCAAGGCGGACGGACGGGCAACATTGCATCTCGTCACCCTGGAGGAGGATCCGATCCAGGGTACGACGATGTTCGACGAGAGCGCGGTCAATATCCCGACGGACCTGGTCGATGCGGAGGTCGTGTGCGGGACTGGCGTTCCGCAGCCGACGCCTACGCCCACGTCGGTGCCTCCGACGCCGTCGCCGAGCCCGAGTCCGCAGGCGTCGCCGAGCCCGAGTCCGCAGGCGTCGCCGTCGCCGAGCCCGAGTCCGACGAAGACGCACACCGCGACGGCCACTCCCACGGTTCGTACGGCAACCCCGACAAAGACGGCAACGCCACGGGCGACGGCCACGCCGACGAGAACACCGGTCTCGCAGGTGAGTCCGGTGGTTGGAACCCCTGTGACTCCACGAACGCCGGTCGGTGGTGTTGGGCCAGGGGCCCTGGGGCCGCTACCTCGGTCGGGTGACGGTTCGTTCCGCTCCGAGCGCCCGGCGTACACGTGGCTTCTGCCTGGGCTTCTGGCGGTTGCCAGCCTTGTGAGTGCGGCCTGGGCCGTGCGGGAGCGTAAGAGCAGCTGAAAGTGTCACGATGTTGAAGAAACTGGACGCATAGGAGATGAGGAGACAGACGGGTGGCTCGCCAAGGGCCACCCGTCTACACCAAAGTCGTCGACGGACTGCCCAGCCCGAAGAGGAGCGCGGTATGAAGAGGTTACGTCTCCTGATATGTGCAACGGGTCTACTCATCGGCTCAATGGTGACAGGTCATGCCCTTGCCCAGAGTGGCACCGCCGAGTTGCGTCTCGTTCCGGAGCGGCAGGCCGCGGGCGTCGGCGAGACATTTGTGGTACGCGTCGACATAGCCCGAGCCGACGCGGTGTGGGCGGGTTACAGCATTCAAGTCGCGTACGACGGCGACGTTTTGGAGGTGGTATCTGTCGAACCCGGAGGCATTGCTGGATGCGAGGGGGATAGCTGGGGCAACCCCGAAAACGTGCCGAACGTCGTGACTGGCTGCGCCTTCCAAACCTCTACCGAGACGGGCGTGGCCGAGCGCATCACATACCGCTGCAAGGCGGCAGGCACAAGTGAGCTTCGCTTCGTGACGCTGGCCGAGGACCCAGCGCGAGGCTCGACCTTGTTCGATGAAAACGCGGTAAACATCGAGACGCGACTGGTCAATTCGAGCGTCACTTGTGGCGATGCGACAGCGGCGCCCTCGCCGACGCCTGCAATGTCGGGAGACGCCCACACGCAAGGTGCGACGCCGACTCCAGCGGGAGTCGCGAGCGGGGCTGGAGAGCGTGCCGGTGTCGTTGCCGAGCCTCCTAGTAGACAGGCTGGAGGGACGCCGCCGTCTGGACAAGGGACGGGGCGGCTCGAGACGTCCGCACGATTTGTCGTCCCCGCTATCGCTGTTGCCGCGCTGGTCATTGTGGGCGTCGCATTGGCACTGAGGTGGCCGAACCGGGTTCGCGGCTAACGCGACGCATTCAACAGGGGCCCCGGAAGCGGGGCCCCTGTGTGTGCCCGCGCGCCTGGAGGGGGACGCCCCAAGGGACGATGATTTACTATAGAGGACGGCCCGCACGCCTGCCGGAAGCGGACTCGGGCGCTGGGCCGCCGTAGCGTTCTCGTTCCACGGACGTTGTACGTATGATGGAGCAGGCGACACAGCCGCCCCGCCGGGTGTCGAGCTGGACGCCGGGGTCGATGGTGACGCTCGGCGTCGGCGTGGCGTGCCTCACGGCCGCGGCCATTTTGTTCTTCTTCCAGCTCGCCGGGCACTTCGACACGCTGGTCTTCAGCACGCCCGAAACCGGAACCGCGTTCAACGTCTCGGCGATCCTCAACGAGGGCACGCCTCCCCCAGTCGCGACGCCCACGGGCACGCCCCCGAGCTCGGCTCCCATCGCCCGCATCGTCATCCCGAAGATCGGGGTCGATGCCAAGATCGTCGTGAAGGGCATCGGGCCCGACGGCGTCATGGAGGTACCCGATAACGCCTACGACGTCGCGTGGTACGACTTCACGGCGCGCCCGGGCTGGGGCGGGAACGCGGTGTTCTCGGGGCACGTCGACTTCCGCGGCGTCGGCCCCGCGGTGTTCTGGAACCTCGGGAAGCTCGAGCCCGAGGACATCGTGGAAGTGCGCCTCGAGGACGGCACGACGTACCGCTACCGGGTCACCGGTAAGGGGGCGTTCGACGCCGAGGAGGCGCCCGTGGACCGCATCATCGGGCAGACGCCGGTGGAGTCGGTGACGCTCATCACCTGCACGGGGACGTTCAACGTCGCGACGCGGCAGTACGACAAGCGTCTCGTGGTGCGCGCGGAGCGCATCTACGAGGAGCCGGCGCCGTCGGCGTCCTTGCGCTGACCGCGCGGCGGGGATGACGTTCGGGTACGTGGGAAAGGCTGCTTCGTCGGCGTGCGGCCTCCTCAGCATGACGGTGGCCCTTCCCCCAGCCATGAAGGGCAGGCTTCAGCCTGCCCGGAGTGTCGTATCGTATCGTCGGCCACGCTGAAGCGTGGCCTTCACATTTGGGGAACGCCGTCGCCCCAATCCCTGCATGAAGGGCAGGCTTCAGCCTGCCCGTGGTGTCGTATCGTGTCGTCGGCCACGCTGAAGCGTGGCCTTCATGTTGGGGGACGCGGCGCCCCCATCTTCCGTCGGCCACGCTGAAGCGCGTTCGTCCGCCCGATGAAGGGCAGGCTTCAGCCTGCCCGGAGTGTCGTATCGTATCGTCGGCCACGCTGAAGCGTGGCCTTCATATTTGGGGGACGCGGCGCCCCCATCTTCCGTCGGCCACGCTGAAGCGTGGCCTTCATATGGGGGGCCTGAGCCCGTCCGTGCGAGCCATGGTCATGCTGAGCCCGCCCTCCGGCGGGCGAAGCATCTCTTGCCCCCGTGGAGGGCGATGCCCGTTGTGCGACCGCCTCCGTGGGCGCGCGGAGGACCTCGCCTGGGAAGGGCGACGTTCGGTTGAGGAGAAGAGACGCTTCGTCGGCCTGCGGCCTCCTCAGCATGACAACGGCCCTTCCCCCAGGCGATGTAGGGCAGGCTTCAGCCTGCCCGGCGCTACACCCATGCCCCCTCGGCCACGCTGAAGCGTGGCCTTCATGTTGGGGGACGGGGCGCCCTTTCTTCCGTCGGCCACGCTGAAGCGCGTTCGTCCGCCCGATGAAGGGCAGGCTTCAGCCTGCCCGGCGCTGCACCCATGGACCCTCGGGCCGCGCTGAAGCGTGGCCTTCATCGATGGGGAACGCCGTCGCCCCAATCCCTGCATGAGGGGCAGCCTTCACCTGCCTCGGGTCGTGGGAATCACTTGACGACGACGGTGGCGCTCACTGACCCCGAGCACCCGGCGGCGTTGCATGCCAACACGCGGTAGACGTATGTCCCCGCCGGGACGCCGCTCGCGGCGTAGCTCGTCACGTTGGGCCCGGCCCGCAGCACGAGCGCGTACGGCCCGCCGTTCGGCCCGCGCTCGATGCGGAACTCCGCCTCGTTGTCAGAGCGGTCCTCCCAGGAGAGGCGCACCGTCCCGGGGCCCGACGTCGTGGCGATGAGCTGCGCCGGCGTCGCTGGCACGCCCGGCGCCGACGGCTGCGGAGCCGGCGACGGAGCGGGCGCGGGCCCCGGAGCGGGTTGGGGCGCTGGCGCCGGATACAGCAGCGTGACGCCGAAGACGTCGTCGAGCGTCAACGCGCGGCGCACGCCCAGATACCCCGCGTACATCACCGAGTTCGTCGTGGCCGAGTGGTCGAGGCCCAGCGAGTGGCCGAGTTCGTGCAACAGCACCGTCTCGAGGTCGTACCAGCCGCCGATGGGCGCGCTGTCGAGCGGCCCCGCGTACCAGCGTCCCGCGCGGCGGTTGACGACCATGTCGAACTCGTCGCGCCGCAGGCCGGAGGTCGTGCTGGCGAGCACCCGCCGGTCCGTGAGGTCGATCCATCCGACGTCGTTCTCGCCATCGAACCGCTTGGGCCCGGGGCACGCGTCGGCGAGCGAGGGACAGCGGGTCGTGGCCGCGCCGTACGCGAACTCGAAGGTCGAGGTCGGCACGGCGTTCCACGTCGCCATGGCGTTCCGCAGCGCGTCGAGCCGGGCCGCCCGGCCGCCGCGGCCCGTGTCGGGAGCGCGCGCGTCGTTGTAGTTGACGACGACGGGGAGGGCGTCCCAGACGACCCCCGTCATGCTAAAGGGGAGCTCGACCGTCGTCTCGCCGTCGACCAGCCGGGCGCCGGGGTCGACCGAGGGCAGCGCCTGGCGCGCGACCTGCGCGGCGTCCTCGCCCGGGGCGACGTCGAGCAGCACCGTGACCACGGCCGGCTCGCCGTCGACGTCGACGGATGCGCGGACCGCCGCGAGCCGCGATGGCGCCGGGCCGCCGGCCGCCGGCGGGGCGACATCGACGCCGAGGAGCAGGGCGAGCCACGCGACGCCCAGGATGAAGGCGAGCGGTCGGGGCGATGGCGGTCGGCGCATGGATGGTCCGTCCGTGGTCGCCGGGCGCAGGGTCGCGCCCGGAAGGCGTTCTCTCCCTAGATCATCGTCGCGCCGTCGCTCATCTGTAGCGCATGGCGTGGCCGTCGCGCCAGGACGGGCGTGTCGCCACCCGGCTTTCCCTTTCCTTCCCCTGTCCAATGAGGCCTTTTCCGAATGAAGCCCTTTCCAATGAAGGGCAGGCTTCAGCCTGCCCGGCGTGGCCCGATGGCCCGCCGGCCACACTGAAGTGTGGCCTTCATCGGTGGGGGAGCGTCGCCGCCCCCAACCCCCGCATGAAGGGCAGGCTTCAGCCTGCCCGTGATGCCATGGTCATGCTGAGCCCGAGCGCAGCGAGGGCGAAGCATCTCTTACCCCGGTGTACGACGATGCCCGTCGAGCCCGCGGCCTCCGTGGGGCGCACGGAAGGGCTCGCCCGGGAGGGGTGACGTTCGGGTTGGGGAGAGGAGATGCTTCGTCGGCCTGCGGCCTCCTCAGCATGACCAATCGGCCCGCCGGCCACGCTAAAAGCGCCCTCCCCAACCCAATGAAGGGCAGGCTTCAGCCTGCCCGGCGTAGCCCAATCGGCCCGCCGGCCACGCTGAAGCGTGGCCTTCATCGGTGGGGGAGCGTCGCCGCCCCCAATCCCCTGCATGAAGGGCAGGCTTCAGCCTGCCCGGCGTAGCCCCATGGACCGCCGGCCACGCTGAAGCGCGGCCTTCGTGTTGGGGGACAGGACGCCCCATCCTCCGTCGACCACGCGGAGGCGCCTTCCCCACTCCATGAAGGGCAGGCTTCAGCCTGCCCGGGGGCGCGGCGGTTGAACGCGACCCCGTGGTACGGTAGGCTGAGGCGCAGATCGGAAGTTCGGAATTTCGGAAACATGGCGCGAAGGCAGCGGCTGCTCATCGTCCAGAAGCGAGGGCAGATTACGATTCCGGCGGACATTCGGCGCCGCTACGGGCTCGAGGAAGGCGCTGTCGTCTCGATCTCGGAAGAGGAAGACGGCATCAGAATCACGCCACGCGCGGCGGTGACGCTGCAGGCGCTGGAGCGCATCGGGCGGGCGCTCCGGGACCGCGGGGTGACGCTGGACGAGCTCATCGCCGAGACCCACAGGGGACGGGAGGCCCCGAACGGCCAGTCGCATGGACGCGCCCCCGCGGATCTTTCTTGATTCCAGCGTCCTGTTCGCGGCGGCGTATTCGTCTTCCGGGTCCTCACGTGAGCTGATCCTGCTCCACCTGCAGGGGCGGGTCGTCATCGTGCTCAGTCCGACCGTTCTGGAAGAGACGCGCCGCAACCTCGTGGGCAAGGGCGGCGCTTCCGCCGAGGATGTCGAGGTCTTTCTCCGGGGCCTCGGTCCGGAGGTCGTGGCGGACGCTGATCCCGCCCAGGTGGACGCCTGCGCGTCGTACATCAACCGTACCGATGCGGTGGTGCTCGCGGCGGCGATGCGCGCCCGCGTGGCCTGTCTCGTCACCTGGGATCGGCGCCACTTCATCGACGACCCGCAGGTCGCCCTCAGGTCCGGTCTGACGATCCTCACGCCCGACGCCGTCCTGAAGGCGATTCGGTCGGGGAGGACCGAGTTCCGCTGACGTCGGAACGCTCGCGCGCTGGTCGCGCGGAAGCGCCTCTGCCACCAATGAAGGCCACCCTTTTGCAATGGGGACCGCCGGCCACGCTAAAAGCGCCCTCCCCCGCCCATGAAGGGCAGGCTTCAGCCTGCCCGGCGTGGTCCCATGGCCCCGCCGGCCAGGCTGAAGCGTGGCCTTCATCGGAGGGGAAGGCCGCCGCCCCAACCCCGCCCTGAAGGGCAGGCTTCAGCCTGCCCGGGGATGCCCCGTGATTCGCCGGCCACACTGAAGTGTGGCCTTCATGTTGGTGGGAGGGCGCCGTCGCCCCGTCCCTCCATGAAGGGCAGGCTTCAGCCTGCCCGCGGTGTCGTATGGTGTCGTCGGCCACGCTAAAGCGTGGCCTTCATATTGGGGAAAGGGCGCGCCCCATGGACCGCCGGCCACGCTTGAAGCGTGGCCTTCATCGGTAGGGGACGCGCGACAGGCGCGCGGGCGGGCCCCCGGTTGACATATCGAGCGGCCGTTTCCGTTATCATTTCGGCGGGCCTGCGGGACTTCCCCGATGGCCTATGGCGCCCGCGGGCCTCACACTCTCCGGGCGACGGGAGCGCGACGACCGACGACATGACCTGGCGCGAGCGGCTGAGCGACCCCTGGTACGTCCTGCCCATCTCGGTGCTGGCGGGCGCGGTGCTGGCGCTCTCGCTCGCCATCGCCCTCGAGCCCGACGACAACCTCTCGGCGCAGCTCGCCGCCGCCTTCGAGCCCACCGCCGAGCCCACCGTCACGCCGACCCCGACGCCCGACCCCGGCGCGCTCATCCGCGACGAGCGGCGCCGGCTCGACCTGTTCGCCGTGAAGCTGGCCCTCGAGGCGTACTACCGCGACCACGGCGCCTTCCCGTACAGCACGCCCGGCGTGCAGACGCTGTGCGTGTACGAAGACGCCGACGCCGGCTGCAAGCTCCGTCCGTATCTCGACCCCATCCCGGTCGACGTGCTGGGCGACCCCCTGAACAACGGGTACTGGTACGAGTCGGACGGCCTGACGTACACGCTGTACGCGGCGATGGAGACGAACGTCGGCGTCGACGAGTCGAGCTGCCCGAGTCCGCGTCCGGAGCGCCTGCAGAAGGCGTTTGCGTTGCTGTGCATCCCGGGCGGCCCGCCCGGCCCTCCCGCGCCGTAGCGCGCCCCGATCCCGGCCCCCGTTCCCACGCGGATGAAGGGCAGGCTTCAGCCTGCCCGGTGATGCCATGGTCATGCTGAGCCCGAGCATGAAGGGCAGGCTTCAGCCTGCCCGTCGGTGGTCCCATGATCCGTCGGCCACACTGAAGTGTGGCCTTCATCGTTGGGGGTACGCCCCGGCCCCGCCCGCGCATGAAGGGCAGGCTTCAGCCTGCCCGTCGTGTCGTATCGTGTCGTCGGCCACGCTGAAGCGTGGCCTTCATACTGGGGGAACCCGGGGTGGCCCGATGGTCGGCCGGCCACACTGAAGTGTGGCCTTCATGTTGGGGGAATTGGGGGAAGGGCGCCGTTGGCCCACCCCCTGGATGAAGGGCAGGCTTCAGCCTGCCCGGGTTCTCCCATCGTGTCGCTCCGTCCCCTCGATGAAGGGCAGGCTTCAGCCTGCCCGTCGTGTCGTATCGTGTCGTCGGCCACGCTGAAGCGTGGCCTTCATACTGGGGGAACCCGTGGTGG